>CAVIOJ010000022.1:0-6534 GCA_963644225.1 Lachnospiraceae bacterium
TCGTTCGACTTGCATGTGTTAAGCACGCCGCCAGCGTTCATCCTGAGCCAGGATCAAACTCTCATGTTAAAAAGTTTTCCCAGTTTTATGAACTATCTGGCTTTAAACCATTCCGTTCCTTACTGTTATTAAGGTTGCTTCTTTCAAAGCTGTTCGTTTGCAATCTTTCGATTGTCTTGAATTAATTCTCTTTAGAATCTTTCAAGGTTGTTTCACTGTTCAGTTATCAAGGTTGTGTCGCTAACAGCAACTCTGATATACTATCACGTATTCATTCGCTTGTCAACAACTTTTTTATTTTTGCTAACTCTTTTTAAATCAGCAACTTCTGTATCTTATCAAAAGACCAGAGGCTTGTCAACAACTTTTTTCTTTCGATTTAAGTTGTCTTGCTGGCTTTTTGCGTCAGCCAGATAATAATATCACCCAGGCAAGCTTATGTCAACATGTTTTTTACTTTCCAGAAAAACTTATGAAGACTATCTCATCGCCCTTGGCGAAAAATAATGCCTACCATCTTAGATGATAAGCATCAACGGAGAGGGTGGGATTCGAACCCACGCGCCCTTGCGGACAAACGGTTTTCAAGACCGCCTCGTTATGACCACTTCGATACCTCTCCAAAAGGTTGTGTTTTTCAGCACGAGTTATATACTATCATTCACCCGAGCTCGTGTCAACATTTTTTTGAATTATTTTTCAACTTTTTTTCAAACTCAAAATCATCTCTAAATCCAGGCTTGAATTTACTATATGTTCTGGCCTCTTTACTTCAAAAAATCAATTCCGCTGTGACAATATACGCTCTCCTAAAATAAGATCTTCAGGTGTTGTTACTTTTATATTGTCATAGCTGCCCATAATAAACTTCACTTTTGTATCAGTCATTTTTTCAACCACCATAGCATCGTCTGTGATTTTACTCTTATCCTGAAATTGTAATTTGTCATAAGCACGGCAAAGTAAATCAAAAGAAAACGCCTGGGGTGTTTGTACAATCCATACGTCACTGCGGTTCGGGGTATCTAAAACAAACCCATTCGAATCAGATATCTTTATAGTGTCCTTGGACAAAACGCCAACAACGCATGCATCATAGTTCATAGCACCCCGAATTGAATCCTCTATAACATCAACGGTTATAAAAGCTCTGGCCGCATCATGCACCAACACATAGTCGCAGTTGCAGGATTTTAATCCGGCATATACAGAATCATATCGTTCATTACCTCCAGGCACTATCGCAGCCACCTTTTCTATATGATACTTTTCTACGATTTCATGCTTGCAATAGTCTTCATCACCGGCAGCAACTACCAGGACAATCTCATCCACAGAACTTTTAGCAAAAGTCTCCAAACTGTGTACCATAACAGGTTTGCCACACAAGTCCATATATTGCTTGGGCACAGAACCACCCATACGTTTTCCAGATCCAGCTGCCAAAACAATGGCAGACACTCTTTTTTTTGTATTTGGCGCAGTATTTATCATAGAATTTCCTCTGTATGTCAAAGATATTCGCAAACAATTTAAGACTCTACTCGTTCTCCAAGTGCCAAATTCGGCACAGCATTTAAAGACATAGAGTCTCTACGTCCTGAAATAAACTCATAATAGGCTGCCGATCCAATCATGGCAGCATTGTCTGTACAAAGAATCGGAGCTGGATGATAAAATTTTACGCCACGCTCCTGGCAAGCTTTTTCCATGGCGGCACGGAGTGTTCCATTGGAAGCAACTCCTCCTGCGATAGCTAATTTATCTCCACCAAACTCATCGAGCGCATGCATAGCATGACCCACCAAGGCATCAATCACTGCCTGCTGAAAAGAAGCGGCAATATCTGCTTCATTAATTTCCTCGCCCTTCATTTGAGCAGCGTTAATATAATTGAGCACCGCAGACTTAAGACCACTAAAGCTAAAGTCATACTCACTTCCATTTACTTTTGCAACAGGAAAAGCAATCGCTTTTGGATCACCCTCTTTTGCTTTTGCCTCTATCTTTGGACCACCAGGATATCCTAGTCCAATTGCTCTGGCCACTTTATCAAAAGCTTCCCCAGCCGCATCGTCTCTGGTACGGCCTAAAATTTCATAATCTCCATAATCCTTGACCCTGACCAAATGGGTATGTCCGCCCGATACAACCAGGCATAAAAATGGAGGTTTTAAATCTTTATCTTCTATATAATTGGCACAAATATGACCCTCGATATGATGCACTCCAACCAAAGGAATTTTTTTCGCAAAAGATAAGGCCTTCGCAAATGAAAGGCCTACAAGAAGTGCGCCAACTAAACCAGGACCATAGGTCACTCCGATGGCATCTATGTCATCTAATGTAACTCCAGCCTCTTTTAACGCCTCTTCCACCACTTGGTTTATTCGCTCTGTATGTTTTCTTGATGCAATTTCCGGCACAACGCCTCCATACAATGTATGGATTGGAATCTGAGTAGAAATCACATTGCTAAGTACTTCTCTTCCATTGACAACAACCGCTGCTGCAGTCTCGTCGCAGGAGCTTTCTATTGCCAGAATGTAAGTCTTGTCCTTTATCATTCCTCGTCTCCTTCTGTCAAACGGTATGTCAAAATCTTCCAACAATTGTTGTTATCTCGCCGCAAGACAAACTCCTCGTATGTCCTGCTATAGTTGCTGGCTTCTTTTGCAAAATAATAGGAATTTACGTAGGCGCAGAAATCCCCATTGACCGTAGCATAAGTAACATCGTTACTGTCACTGATAGATGTCTGAACAATCGTCTTTTCGCGCAATTGATAATCCGAAACATTGGTGCGCAAATTCGTAATGTATGTATCCCTAGGGTTGTACTCCAACAATTCGTCATCCAAAAGGCAACGAAGCTGGTCGCCCATCTCCTCTAACTCTTCATCTGTATACTCTTCATTATAAAGAGCAGTCAATATACGATTGTACCACTTGAGAACTTCACGAGGTGTGCGTGGATAATTATTGGTAAAATCCTTGGACAATACCTTTTCCACCTCTGTTTGTTCTTTTTGCTCCGTCGCATCTATGTTGCCATCTCGATGGGATAAATAATAGTAGTATCCCAAAATGAGTCCGGCACATATTGCAAGCGAGACGATGATACGAAGCGTCTTTTTCATATTTATTCCTCCAAAAAGTCTAACGTCAGCATCTTTCCATCTTCACCCAAGTAAGATTCCGGAAAAATCTTTCGAACATCCTTTATGTATGATTTTGCCCCCACCAAAGAAGGGCTAAAATGTGTGAGCCACATTTGTTTTACATTTGCTTTTTTTGCAAGTTCTGCAGCTTCATAAAAAGTCATGTGTTTGTATTGCTTTGCCTTTGATAATTTGTCAGGTTCTGCATACATGCCCTCGCAGATAAAAAGATCTGCTCCTGCGGCATTTTGTGCAATACGTTCTATCGGCCGTGTGTCCGTGCAATAAGCAACTTTTATGCCCTTCCTTGCCGGCCCCATGACCATATCCGAAGTATAAGTCTTGCCTTCATATTCTACAGGATTTCCTTTTTGCAAAGGATTCCACAACTGGACTGGCAAGCCAAGTTCTTTTGCAGCTTCTACATCAAACTTGCCGCCTCGTGGAATTTCAATAGCATAACCATAACAGATCACATTGTGTTGCACCCTATATGCATGAATGCAAAATCCATTGATCTCGATTTCTTCTTCCGGCTGCTCAAGCTCTATAAATTTGATATCAAAAGGTAGCTCTGGTGCAATCACCCGAAGAGCATTTACCACTCTTTCAAGCCCCTTTGGGCCAATCATAGTCACAGGCTCCCTGCGGTCTGAATTGCCCATAGATAATAGGAGGCCTGGCAATCCACTAATGTGGTCTGCGTGATAATGGGTAAAACAAATAATGTCTATTGGATTCGGGCTGATGCCTGCTTCCTTCATGGCGATCTGAGTGCCCTCGCCGCAATCAATCAAAAGACTGCTGCCGTTGTATCTGGCTACCATAGCCGTAAGCCAACGGTTGGGTTGTGGCATCATGCCTGCTGTTCCAAGTAAACAAATATCTAGCATTTTTCCTCCATATCTATCCTACGCTCTAAAGCAAAAAATTCGATTGAATCCCTTGCTATAAAGCTCATAAGCCGTCATGTTTTAATTTTATTTTGCATGGTGCGCCATAATATAGGCATCTTCTGTCGGTAATTGATAGAAGTTTTTGCGGCATCCTACAATCTCAAAACCAAGTTTTTCATATAGCCCAATAGCTGCCACATTACTTTTGCGCACTTCAAGAAATATATCTGTAACTCCATAAGAAATCTTGCGTTCTAAGAGTTCCTGCATCAAAAGAATACCAATCCCTCTTTTTCTGGCTTTTTCCGCAACCGCGATGGTAGGAATCTCTCCCTCAGTGGAATTGCAATATAAAATAGCATATCCTAAAATCTCAGTTTCATCCTGGGCCACCAAAAAGATACGATTTTTCTGTTGGTAGGTTTCGACAAAATTGTCATAAGTCCAGGGCTGGGAAAAAGTCTCCGACTCAATTCTTGCCACCTGCGGTATGTCGTCGCAGTGACATTCCCTGACAATGATATTTTCTTTATTTTGCATCTTTTTGTGCCTCGAGTCGCTCCCTCTCCGCCTGAGACAAACGCAAGTAATCTGGTCTGTGCTCAGCGGCGGTCTGATACTGCCCCGCCTCGTAGTAGATTTTTGCAAGAGCACAAAGGGAAGACGCTCGCTGTCTGTTCATATGTGCCGGCGCAAAGCTGTAATCCACTGTGGCCTTCTCTTTAATCTGAGACGCGAAGACCGGAATGCCATCTCCAACGAAAGTAACTGGTCTATCATTTTTATTGATAATATCCAAAATTTCATCGAAAGCTACTGCCCTAGGGCTTGCAATGCAGCTCATCTGGCCACTCTCGAAACGATAAATTCCTGTATATGTCTGATTGCGTCTGGCATCCATGATTACACAAACATCTGATGCTGCGCCCCAAAGATTGTATGCCATAGCCTCAATAGTAGATACAGATACAATAGGCTTGTCCAAGGCAAATCCTAATCCCTTTGCGGTGGATGAGCCGATGCGAAGTCCAGTAAAGGATCCTGGGCCTGCCGCAACCGCAATAGCATCAATCGTAGACAAATCCAATGCTATCATCTCCTGCAGTTGCTCTAACATAGGAAGAAGTGTCTGGGAATGGGTCTTTTTAAAATTGGTTGTATATTCTCCAACGATAATATCATCCTCTAAGATAGCAACACTTGCTACCATACCTGATGCATCGATGCCAAGTATCTTCATGAGCCTCTCACTTCCTCAACTGTAATTTTACGATAATCAAAACCTTTTTCTAAATCTTTTTCTATGCGAATCTGCTGGTAAGAATCAGGCAGAATCTCCTCAATCAAATTGGCCCACTCTATCATGGTGACGCCATCGCCATATACATAATCGTCGAAACCGATCTCATCCATCTCCTCTACGCAGCCAATGCGATAGACGTCAAAATGATAAAAAGGTATGCGACCGGACTCGTATTCCTGGATAATAGTAAAAGTAGGGCTGCAAATCGCCTCCGTAATGCCAAGTCCTTCTGCGATGCCCTGAGTCAAAACTGTCTTTCCTACGCCAAGATCCCCAATCAGGGTATAAACCATGCCAGGCATTGCATTTTTACCTAATTCTATTCCAAAGTTTCTCGTCTCTTCTGGAGAGAACGTCTCTATAACCATAATAACTACCCTTTTATATGGAGGCGATAAGCCTCACAATTATTTTTTATGCAATCCAAAATCTGTGGCAATCGATCAGCCACCTGACTAAGAGGAATAATGTATGCATTTACCCGGTTACTATAAATAAGAAGATTGTGCTTGGTCTGTACTACCTTGTAGATACAATCCCATGGCAACAAAGCCTCTTCATCGTTGGCGTCTGAAGTAACAGTAATACCATCATCACCAAAAGAAAAATGCAAAACATTTTTTAAAACATCGGATGTAAGAATCTGTCTTTTCGAGCGTGTCTTTAGACTGATTGGCACATAAAGCAAAAAAATAGCAGCAATCAAAAGATATGGCCCAGCAGTTGCAAGGTCATGAAAATCTCCTGAAAAAGCAATAATGCCAACGACCAAAAGGCCAAGAAGCAACGAACCCCATCCCTGAAATGAAGTATAGGCATGGTACATATTGAAGCGATACATATCATCACTGTTGAGTTTTATGTCAAATTGAAGATCCATCTCATCCTCCATAGAAAAAAGCAAAAAAATAATCACCAGAAACAGATTCAAAAAAGAACCCACTTCTGATGACTATCTTAACATAAATAGAATGAAAGAAAAAGTGTAAGAAAAGGTAAAGTTATGAAATTAACCTTTTAAAATCGGAGAAATTTTCTTGTAAATTACAGTCGTAATAATAACTGAAAAGATTCCCTTTACGAAGGTAAATGGAACATTGAATATCAAAAGGCACTGCCATAATTCATCAACAGATGGAAGAATTGCCTTGTAGGCTGCGATGATGGTCTCAAGT
>CAVIOJ010000023.1:0-2774 GCA_963644225.1 Lachnospiraceae bacterium
CTCCCTTGACGAGTGCTAATCTCCGTGCTATAACAATAATTGTAAAGAGAATTATTTACAGCATGGAGGTGATATTTATGAACATCCAGAAATTTACACAAAAATCTATGGAAGCGGTGCAGGACTGCGAGAAGTTGGCATATGATTATGGAAACCAGGAAATCGAGCAGGAGCATTTGCTTTTAGCCCTTTTACAGCAGGAGGGCGGACTGATTCCCCAGATGATTGAAAAGATGGAGATTCAGTTGGAACATTTTACAAATAATGCAATTAGCAAGGTGGAGGCCAGGACCAAGGTTTCCGGTGGCCAGGTCTTTGTCGGCAAGGACTTAAATCAGGCGCTTATTCACGCGGAGGATGAAGCCAAGGCCATGGGAGATGAGTATGTCTCAGTGGAACATCTCTTCCTTGCAATGATTCGTTATCCAAATCGTGCCATTAAGGACCTCTTGACGGAGTATGGCATCACGAGAGACCGCTTTTTACAGGCACTTTCTACCGTGCGAGGCAACCAGAGAGTGACTTCTGACAACCCGGAAGCAACCTATGATACTCTAGAAAAATATGGCTATGACATGGTGGAGAGGGCCAGAGCACAGAAGCTAGACCCTGTCATCGGCAGAGATGCAGAGATTCGAAATGTGGTTCGTATTTTGTCTCGAAAGACCAAGAATAATCCGGTCTTGATTGGTGAACCTGGCGTTGGTAAAACCGCTGTCGTAGAGGGACTGGCCCAGCGAATTGTTAGAGGCGATGTGCCAAATGGACTAAAAGATAAAAAACTTTTTGCCCTGGATATGGGAGCCCTTGTGGCCGGTGCAAAATACCGTGGCGAGTTTGAGGAACGCTTAAAGGCTGTTTTGGATGAAATCAAAAATTCCAACGGCGAGATTATTCTTTTTATCGATGAACTTCATACCATCGTGGGAGCAGGAAAGACAGATGGAGCCATGGATGCGGGCAATATGCTAAAGCCTATGCTGGCCCGTGGAGAACTCCATTGTATTGGTGCTACTACACTTGATGAATATAGGGAATATATAGAAAAAGATCCGGCACTGGAGCGTCGTTTCCAACCGGTTATGGTGGATGAGCCTACGGTAGAGGATACCATTTCTATCCTTCGTGGACTAAAGGAGCGCTACGAAGTCTTCCATGGCGTAAAAATCACAGATGGAGCCTTGGTCTGCGCTGCGACACTTTCAAATCGTTATATCTCGGATAGATTTTTACCGGATAAGGCAATTGATTTGGTGGATGAAGCCTGTGCTCTTATTAAGACAGAGCTTGATTCCATGCCGACAGAACTTGATGAGATGAACCGTCGTATCATGCAGCTTGAAATCGAGGAGACGGCTCTTAAAAAAGAAGATGATCATCTGTCCAAGGAAAGACTTGAGAATCTGCAAAAAGAGTTGTCGGAACTCAGGGATGAATTTTCCGGTAAAAAGGCCCAGTGGGATAATGAAAAAACGGCTGTGGAAAAAGTTTCTAATCTTAGAGAAGAGTTGGAAAGCGTAAAAAATGATATAAAGATTGCCCAGCAAAATTATGATCTGGAAAAGGCTGCAGAACTACAGTATGGAAAACTTCCTGAATTGGAGTCAAAACTTGAGGCTGAGGAAGCGCTTATAAAAGATAAGGATATGAGCTTGGTACACGAGAGTGTTTCCGAGGAGGAGATTGCCAGAATTATCTCGAGATGGACAGGTATTCCTGTGACAAAGTTAAATGAGAGCGAGCGAAATAAGACCCTGCATCTGGCTGATGAGCTCCACAAGCGAGTTGTCGGACAGGATGAGGGCGTGACAAAAGTAAGCGAGGCTATCATCCGTTCAAAGGCGGGTATCAAGGACCCAAGCAAGCCGATTGGCTCATTCCTCTTTTTAGGACCTACCGGTGTAGGTAAGACGGAACTGGCAAAGACTTTGGCGGCAAGCCTCTTTGATGATGAAAATAATATGGTTCGTCTTGATATGAGCGAGTATATGGAGAAGTATTCCGTATCTCGTCTGATCGGAGCGCCTCCGGGATATGTAGGATATGACGAGGGGGGCCAGCTGACGGAAGCAGTCCGCAGGAAACCTTATTCTGTAGTCCTCTTCGATGAGGTTGAAAAGGCCCATCCAGATGTCTTTAATGTACTTTTGCAGGTTTTAGACGATGGACGTATTACGGACTCCCAGGGACGTACGGTTGATTTTAAAAATACTATTATCATTATGACCAGTAACTTGGGCTCTGCGTACTTGCTTGAAGGCATCGATGAAAATGGAAATATCAGGCCAAAAGCCGAAGAAGCAGTTATGAATGAACTTCGCGGCAATTTCCGCCCAGAATTTTTGAACCGTTTGGATGAGACCATATTATTCAAGCCTCTGACCAAGGACAACATCGGACATATCGTAAGTCTTCTTATGGAAGAATTAAACGGACGTCTTGCAGACCGGGAGATAAGTGTGGAATTGTCGCCGGAAGCAGAGACTTATATTGTGGAACATGGCTATGAACCGGCTTATGGTGCCAGACCGCTAAAGAGATTTTTGCAAAAACATGTGGAGACCATGGCGGCTAAGTGCATTTTGGCAGACCAGGTTGATATGGGCGATGTGATTTTGATAGATGTTTGCGGCAACGAATTGACTGCTACAGTAAAACATCGAGTATAAAATACAATTATGTTATAATAACAAATTGCAAGGGCTGGCCACGGCAAATGCTGTGACCAGCTTTTTTATCAGAAGCTATTAGCAAAGATTGCTTCTAATTTATAA
>CAVIOJ010000024.1:0-11502 GCA_963644225.1 Lachnospiraceae bacterium
GTATTATATTTAGCATCATGTGCATCTCCGGTCTGCTTTTATTTATAGGAGCAAGATGGATGATGAACTTGTTTACCAATGATGCAAACGTGATCGCAATAGGCACCAAACTCCTTCGCATGGTTGCATTTACCGAACCGGTCTTCGGTACTTCTGCAGTCATGGAAGGAATCTACAACGGTATGGGCAAAACCAGATATCCCCTTTTCGTGGAACTGATTAGCATGTGGGGTGTGCGAATCCTTGGCACATTTATCTGTGTAAGAATCCTAGGCTACGGCATCACATCCGTCTGGTGCATGATGATTGCAAATAACATCTTAAAGGCTCTGCTGTTGGCTCTGGGGCTACTATATATGTCAAGAGAGCATAGCAAAAAATGCCAGGTCTAATCGAAAGCCGCCTTATATTGGCTGACAAAAACGGCAGTAGATAAAAAAAAGCAGCCCCATCGAAAGCCAACTTACGTCGACTAACGACTAGACTGCAGATAAAAATCAGGCAAATTCAATTAAAAATTAACCACATCAACTGACGACAAGGCAACAGCTAAAAAGCCTGCGAGCATTAAATTACTCTATTAACTGCACCTTCCCTGGGAAACAGTTGCCACAGTATCTGCCACACGCATGGTAGAGGCCCTGTGGGAAACCAAAAGGATCAGCTTGTCGGCCTTTTGCTGGTCCAATGATTTTAGAATGACACTTTCATTCAAAGAATCCAAGTTGCTGGTCGGCTCGTCTAAAAGCATAAGCGGTGCATCGTGTAAAAATGCCCTGGCAAGACCAATTCGCTGCTTTTCTCCACCCGATAAAGTATCTCCCAACTCCCCTACCAAGGTGTCGTAGCCCTGTGGCAAAGAAAGAATAAAGTCGTGGATGGAAGCCTTTTTACAAGCCTCCTCGATTTCTTCTTTTGTTGCATCTAATTTTGCAATGCGGATATTTTCAGCAATTGTATCACAAAAGAGATGGGTCTCCTGTGTCATAAAGCCTTGCATATCTCGAAGATCTGAAGTGTTGATATTTGAGACTTGTCTTCCTGCGATGGCAAGTTTGCCGGAATCCACATCCCAAAAGCGCATCAAAAGTTTTAGCAAGGTAGACTTGCCGCTTCCACTTTTTCCGATGATTCCAAAGATACCACTCTCTGGCACTTCCATGGACAGGTTGTCTAAAATCTTCTCCTCATCATATGAAAAAGTCACATCCTCGATAGTAATTTTGCCAAATTCTGTGGCATCTAATCCCTCGATTTCTTCTACCAGAGGGCTCTCCTCCAGGATATCTAATACACGGTTGCCGGCAGCAAAGGTATTTTGCAAGGTAGCACCAAGATTGGCAAGAGCTACGACCGGGCCAAAAGAACTCATCATGGCAAGAAGGGATACGACAAGTCCATCAAAACCAATACTTCCCTCCATGAAAAGCTTGCCCGCAAAGAGAAGCATTGCAAAATCAAATAGGAGAATAAGTGTATTTGTCACAGCCATATCACGGCCTGTGACTTTTTTCATCTTCTCCTGGCAGTTATTCAACTCATCCGTCTTGGCATTCATCTGCTCCATACGTTTTTTACCGCATCCATACTGGATAGTCTCAAGAAGACCACGCAGAGAATCTAAAACAAAGGCAGAGAGTTCTCCGGATTTTCCACGAAACTCCTCTCCGAGCGCTCCTCCCAAACGAGAAGTCACAAGCGGAACGATAATGCCAATCACGATATAGGCAGCGGCTGCAAGTACACCAAGACCCACATGAAAATGACCGATAAATAAACTCATAACCAAAGAATACAAGAATGCTATGGCGATAGGTGAGATGGTATGCGCGTAGAAAACCTCTAAAAGCTCGATATCAGAAGTAATCACGGAAATCAAATCTCCCTTGTCTCGCCCCTCCAATTTGGCTGGACAAAGTTTTCTAAGAGCTGCAAAAACTTTAGAGCGAATCAGGGCCAACAGCTTGAAGGCAATAAAATGGTTGCAGCTCTGCTCGATATAGTGGGCAACGCCACGAAGTACTCCAAAAATCACCATCAAAGCAAAGAAAAATCCTGCTGCATGGCCAAAGTCAAATCCCAAGATTTCCAGGGCTGCATATCCACCCAATATGGTGATAAAAGAGGCAAATAAATGTCCGAGTAGGCCTAAAGTGATAGCCAAAATCATATATCCCATCAAAGGACGAACCAGGCCAATTAATTTTGTCATTACTTTAAAATTACTTCTCTTCATCTGCCTTGTCCTCCTTTTTTAATCCATAGGTTTCTAGTTCCTGCTGTGCATCCCAAAGTTTTCTATAAGAGCCATTTTGGGATAAAAGTTCCTCCTGATTTCCCGCTTCTACAATCTTTCCTTCTGAAAGAACATAGATGCAATCTGCCTTGGTGACATTTTGCAGGCGGTGAGAAATCAAAAGAATGGTCTTTTTCTTGGCCAATTCTAAAATCTGTTCCATGATGGCATTTTCACTCTCCACGTCGATGTTGGAAGTGGCCTCATCGAAAATATAAATATCCGAATCGTGAAGAAGGGCTCTGGCCAAGGAAAGTCTCTGACACTGGCCGCCAGATAAGTTGCTGGCTTTTTCCAAAAGTAAGGTATCTAATCCATCCTGAGTCTGTAAAAATTCTTCCAATTTAACCCGACGAAGCACTTCCCATAGTTTCTCGTCATCGGCATCCTCCTGCCCCATCAAGAGATTTTCACGCACACTTCCCTTAAAAAGATAAGCATTGTGGCTGACATAGGTGATCTTTTTCATGCGCTCTTCTTCAGGAATGGCTACGAGAGGAAGGCCTTCAAGCGAAATCATACCCTCCGCCACTTTATTTCTTCCCATAAGAAGTGAGGCGATGGTAGATTTACCGCATCCGCTCTCTCCAACTAACGCAACCATCTGTCCCTTTGGCACCGAAAAACTGATATCGGATAGAATCTCACGGTCGGCCTCATATGAGAATGAGAGATTCTCAACGCGGATTGCATCCTTGGAATCATCCGATGACTTGCCCTCAACATATGATTTCAAATTCTCATCATCTTCTGCGATATCTAACAGGCGAAAAATCTTGTCGCTGGCCGCCATACCATTCATGGCAACATGGAAAAAGCTGCCAAGCTGTCGCATTGGGATGAAAAAGTCTGCCGATAAAAGGATGATAAAAAGTGTTCCACAAAAATCGATACGGCCACCGGCATATTGGACCAGGGCGACTATCATACCAAGGGCCGCGCCAGCGTAAGCCACCACATCCATGATGATGATAGAGTTTAGTTGCATGGTCAAAACCTTCATGGTGATTTTACGAAAATGCTCCGCTTCCTCATCCATTTTTTCGCTCTTGTACTGGTCTGCCTGGTAGATTTTCAACGTAGTAAGTCCCTGTAAATCCTCCAAAAAAGTATCTCCAAGAGCTGTGTACTGGCCCCAGTATTTTGACAAAAGTTTTTTCGCCCAGCGCTGTACGAATACGATAGCCATAGGAATCATAGGCACGCAAACGAGCAAGACGATAGCCGCTGGCACATTTACAAAGCAAAGGACAATAAAAAGTGTCACCGGAGCCAAAAGAGCATAGAAAAACTGCGGCAGATAGGCACCAAAATAGGTCTCTAACTGGTCAACACCCTCCACAGAAATCTGCACTACTTCCGAGCTTGCCACATAGTTTTGATAGCTGCTTCCGAGTCTAAGCAACTTTTCATATATCTTTTGACGAAGAGTCTTTTTTACAGCCTTGGCTGATAAAAAACTCATGCGATTGGCTAAAAGTGTTGATGCAAAGCGAACTACAATGCAAAGGGCAATGACAAATAACCATGGAAAAAATGCCTGTAAGGCGTCTCCCCCCGCACTCATCAAAGGATCTATGGCACCTCCCGAAAAATCAAGGCGGCCATCTGGGCCAATCAAGCCACTGCGATTTAGAAGACTTCCTAAAATCACCGTGATGCTATACATAAGAATCATATTGCAAATCAGGCCGATCCACTGGAAAATGACATTTCCCGCAACATATTTTTTGCTGTCTTCCACCATGGAAATCAAGCGTTTATTCATCATCATAGTATTTATTTCTCCTCTCTGGCCAAGGCCCTTTTTTCTCTCTTGGAGCAAATCAAATGCCAGCAGGCAAGTATCGGGTGATAAAACAAAATTCGAGGCCCGCTAAAACGCATGACCTTGCGAATATTTTCTCTCATATCTGGCTTGTAGCAATGCACTTTACAATTGGCGCAAAATGTTTTTTCCTTCATAAAAGGACACTTCTCGCTGCGCATTTTGGCATAATCTGCCAGAGCCTGACACTCCGGACACATCTGACGATTTTTCCTATCAAAAGCAGGGTGGTTTTTCTTGCAATATAAAAAGACCATCTGCTCTACCACATACTGTTCCTTGTGGCGCTTTTTTTCTATCTTATCCATATTTATACTCCGTTTCTTTTTCTGTCCAGGCTGGCTGGCCCCTCCTTCGATGTTCCTTGGAAAGGGATTTTACCGCCTAAATAAAATAAAAAAGTTGTGCCGAACCATAGTTTGACAACACTTACTAGATTCTAGCACAACTTATTTTTAAAAGATAGAATTTTTTATTTAATCTTTAAGGCTCTGGTTGCATTGATGACAGCGATGATCATTACACCAACATCTGCAAAGATGGCAAGCCACATATTGGCAATACCAAGAGCGCCCAAGATCAGGCAAACTCCCTTGACCCCAAGGGCAAAGACAATATTTTCATAGACGATACGAAGAGTTTTTACTGAAATCTTCATAGCCAGTGAGATCTTGGAAGGATCGTCATCCATAAGGACAATGTCTGCCGCCTCGATAGCCGCATCGGAACCCATGGCTCCCATGGCAATACCGATATCCGCGCGGGATAAAACAGGAGCATCATTGATTCCATCACCAACGAAGGCCAGGTTTTCTTTTTCACCCTTTTGATCTAAGAGTTTTTCAACCCAAGTAACTTTGTCTGCCGGTAAAAGTTCACTGTGAACTTCATCTATGCCGATTTCACCAGCCACCAATTCGGCAGCAGCCTTGCTATCGCCGGTTAACATGATGGCTTTTTTGATGCCACTTTCTTTCAGAAATCTGATAGCATCCTTGGTCTGAGGCTTGATGATATCCGAGATGACTATGCATCCGGCATAAGTTCCATCCACTCCAATGTAGCACACGGTTCCTTCGTCATGGATTGTAGCAATACTAAGTCCCTCTTTTTCCATCAGCTTGCGATTGCCCACATAAACCATGCGGCCATCTACCTTGGCAGAAACACCATGTCCAGCGATCTCTGAAATATCAGAAACACGAGACTCATCCAAGTCTTTGCCATAAGCATTCTTCAGGCTGATGCTGATAGGATGGGAAGACGCGCTCTCCGCATAGGCTGCGTAGCACAACAAACTGTCCGCATCAAATCCAGCTTCCGGATAGTTGCCAGTCACTTCAAAGACACCTCTGGTCAGAGTACCAGTTTTATCGAAAACAATATATTTTGTCTGGGCAAGAGCCTCCAAATAGTTGGAACCTTTTACCAAAATTCCATTGCTTGAAGCGCATCCGATACCACCGAAAAAGCTAAGTGGAATGGAAATAACCAAAGCGCAAGGACAGCTGATAACCAAAAATGTCAGAGCTCTGATAATCCAGTCTCCCCACATAGGTCCCATGCCAAGAAGCAGTCGAACCACCGGCGGGATGATAGCTAAAGCCAGAGCACTGTAGCAAACAGCTGGAGTGTAATATTTTGCAAATTTGGTGATAAAATTCTCCGCCTTTGCCTTTTTCATGGCGGAATTCTCTACCAAATCCAAAATCTTTGAGACTGTAGACTCGCCAAATTCCTTGGAAGTTTTGATGGTAATCTGGCCTGTCATATTGATGCAGCCACTGATGATTTCATCACCTTCGTGGGCATTTCTAGGAACACTCTCTCCCGTTAGGGCACTGGTATCCAAGGTAGTATTTCCTTTTACCAAAATTCCATCAATAGGAACTTTTTCTCCCGGATTTACCACAATCTCAGTGCCAATAGCCACTTCATCCGGATCAACTTTTTCTAACTTGCCATCCACATAGACATTGGCATAGTCCGGACGAATGTCCATAAGAGCTGCGATATTTTTCCTGCTTTTTCCAACTGCGATGCCCTGGAAGAGCTCGCCAATCTGGTAAAAAAGCATAACGGCAGCGCCCTCTTTGAATTCACCTAAACAAACTGCGCCTACAGTTGCCACAGCCATGAGGAAGTTCTCGTCAAATACTTGGCGCTTTAGTATTCCCTTCCAGGCCTTGAGCAAAATATCGTATCCAATAATAAGATATGGCACCAAATACATAAGCAACTGAAGGATAGAATTCGGTGAAAATACTTCATCTACGATAGATACCGCAATCAAGACGATCAAAGATGCGATGACGCGATAAAGTACTTTTTTCTGTTTTTTCGTAAGATTTGCCATAACGATTCCTCCTTCTTTTTAATCAAATTTTATAAGAAGATCTCGCAGTCGTCCTCTACTACCTTGCAGTTTTTAAGAGCCTGCTGCATAACAGCGTCTACATCAGCGCCTTCTTCGAATTCCACCTTGAGTTTTAATGTCATAAAGCTAAGGCTTGCATCCTTTACGCCCTCAGTATTCTTTACTGCTTCTTCCATCTTTGCTGCACAGTTTGCGCAATCTACTTCTACATCATATGTCTTTTTCATTTTTTCATTCTCCTTTTTTTACATTTTATGCTACTCTTCAAGATACTTTCACAGTCGCCCAAAAGCCTGCTTGTAAGGACCAGCTCTCGGCCACTGGAAAAATCATGCTACTCTTCAACATGATCCATGCCCATAGAAAGAACGGTTCTGACGTGATCGTCATCTAGGGCATAAAATACATTTTTGCCATCCCTGCGATAGCGAACCAACTTGGCATCCTTTAGAATACGAAGCTGATGGCTGACTGCCGACTGGTTCAGATTTAAAATCTCGGCGATATCGTTGACACATAACTCATTGTCAAAAAGTGCATATAGAATGCGTATTCTGGTGGTATCGCCAAAGACCTTGAAAAGATCTGCCAAGTCATACAAATATTCATCAGGCGGCTGATTCTGTAGAATCTGTTTTACCAAATCGTCCTGGTGGGATGACTCACTTGTCTTCTCTTGCATTTTCCCTCCTATCTTTTTTGCTCTTGCGAGAAACTCTCTTGCTCGCAAAAATCCATGGGCTCTCGAAAGATTCAATCTACCCAGGAAAGTCAATTGTTAAAATCAGAATGGGGTTTGGAGTTAAACTTCATTCCAAACGCCCTCTCGTCTGTTCATATGTAATTATATTCATATGTTCATGTGAAGTCAACCTATATCCTGAAATTTATATACTATATCCCGAAATTTATTTACCGTATCCTAAATATGATTAACTGTACCCTGGATATAATTTACCGTATCCTAAATATAATTAACTGTACCCTGGATATGATTTACTGTATCCCGGATATAATTTCACCTGTCCAAATAACAAAAAGCCGCAAATCCGTAGGACTTGCAGCCTTTCTTATAAACATAGTATTAAACTGTCAATTTTTTACAAATATCTCACTAGACCAAGTAAAAGCAGATGAGCCGGATAAAAGATATAGAAGAACCACTTGTGGAAGGCCAGCCTGCTGCCAGGCTTTCCATTGTAGAGAAGGCCTAAAAGAAGCGGAACCATAAATACGCCTAGCTGGAAGAGGCTCCATATTCCAAAGCCGGATAAGAAAAATGTAAACGCCGCCACGATAGAGTACATAATCCACTTCATTTTTTCATTGTCCCTATACTTAAAGAAGATAAGTACAAAGACAATGTCGAAAATCCCCCAATCTCCCCAGATAGAGAGAAATAATAGGGCAAAGATCAAAATCTGCTTTTGCGTTTCCATAAGGACTTTGCTGTCGAAAACCCTAAGAGCAAGCAGGGATAAAAGAAGTGTATAAATCACTCCCGGAGCGAATATGAAAGATAGATTTCCATCTATATCGTGATAGATTGGCAGATGGCCATACTCAAAATAGGTAAATGGCAGCCAGGAAATCAGGGCAAAGAGAGCCAGTCTTTTCGTATACTTTTTTACATCGGAAGTATGCAAATATCCCTCGACAACAAAATAAGCCATGGTCGGCCCCGTCAGGCGACCGACAAAATGCAGACCCTGGCCCAGCAGGGACTGCATCGGAACAAATCCCCAGGCGATATGGTCTAACAACATGGCTATGATAACTATGTATTTAATTACAGTTCGATCCAGTTTTTTCATAACAAATCCGCAAAGGTCTCAATCACATCGTCCGCAACAACCTGCTGCTGCTTGGCTCTGCTAATAGAAGCCTCTCCATCTCCATCCTGCGCGCCATAACTGCCATAGTTGGCATGATTGCCTCCAGCAATCACCACATCGGTATAGCCTTCAGGCAGATTAGTCGCATTTTCCGTAGCTTTTTCCTGGTTCAAGACTCCATCATTGCTTCCAACGATAGAAAGAACTTCCAAGTCAGTCTCCGACAAATCCTCGGTACTGTAGGAAGCTAACAGAACCAATCCATCTATGGAATCGCTGTGGTCTGCAGCAAAAGATGCCGCCATAACACCACCTAAAGAATGGCCGGCCATAATCCAGTGGTCATAGTCATAGTCCTCCATGATATCTGCCGCCATATCACCGCCAAAGACTGCAAGATTAGCTGGCATCTCAAGCAAGAAGCAATCCACGCCTCCTGCTGAAATTTTTTCCATAAGAGGAGCATAAGATGTGTATTCCACCTTGCCGCCCGGATAAAAAATCATGGCAGAATTCTCTCCGGCGCCGTCAAAAAAGTAGCCATCCGCAATCTCTGTCACCTTGACCTCATCACTTCCGCCTAGGGCTTCCTTTGCCTCATCCATCGCATGATAGTAATCCGAGATGTAGATGTAGGATCCTCCTAATAGCACAACAAGGAGCAAGACAATGACAAGAAGTGCCACTTTCTTTTTTGACATTTTTTTCTTTGTTTTTTCCATAACTTCTTCCTCATATCAGAAGGTATCAAGATGGTCTATTTTACCAGAGATACCATATTATTTTTTACAGAAACACCGCTGATGCTGCTGACGTAGCGGGAAAGTCTGGCATATCCATAATCCTTGTATTTAAAATCAGGAAACTCCTGGACAATCATGTTGCCGAGCAAGGCCAGCTCTATACCACCCTTGGCATTGCGGATGATAAACTCCCGAACCATGGGCTCGACGTTTGCATCATGATCCGAGCTGCGCAAAACCTGTATGGTAGTTCCCTTTTGCATGGTCTCAAACTTGGTGGCTTCCTCGATAAAAGTACGCATGGAACTATAGCCATAATTTCGTTCGTCAAAATCAGGGAAGAGTCGCTGCAGATTACTTTTGACTGAGCCTAGGTTGGCATGCTCGCCCACATTCTCGCTTTGCTGTATCATGTTGTTGATTGCAGATTTGATCTCGCTGATTGGCGTGATGGAAGTCTCTTCACCATCGTGGTTGTGGTCAGTATCGGCTGTCTTGGCCTTGGCATTTTTAGCCTTACTGCTCTCCTTTGATGGAGCCTTTACTTCCTCATCCACGATCTTGTCCAAAAACTTGTACTCATTGCAGGCGGCTACGAAGCTTTTAGAAGCATCGCTTTTTCCCATGCCGACTACAAACATACCTTCCTCGCGAATACGACTGACAAGTCTGGTAAAATCGCTGTCAGATGTTACGATACAAAATCCGTCCACTTTTCCCTTGTATAAAATATCCATGGCATCAATTACAAGCATGATGTCCGCCGCATTTTTGCCCGTGGAATATCTGGGCTGCTGGATAGGAACAATGGCATATTTTAAAGCTTTTTTATGCCACTCCGCCAAATTCGGTCCCGAAAAATCCCCATACATATGCTGGTAAGTGATGACACCATAACTTTTTAATTCAGTAATGATGGCATCAAGAAAACGCACGCTGGTATTTTCTGCATCAATAAGTAGTGCTAATCTTTTTTCTTCCATAAATCCCCTTCTATAATTTGTCATCCCTTTTCTCTTGCAAAAAGGGGCATCTCAAGCAAATATCAAGACCCGCTTTTGCTCTTTACTGCAAGTCCTTTAGGCTCTCCATCAGTTCCAAATCAGAAGCCAAGACCTTGAAATTGGTCGTGATAGGCTCTTCTCCCGGCTTTGTCACCGTGATTTCAAAAACTGTCCCCTCTTCTACTCTCGAAGAGAATACCACCTGTAAAAACTTTACAAACTTTGGATGATTCTTGGTAAATGTATTTTTTGCATTCATCAGTTTCATCATTGTTGCTGGATTGACCATATTATACCTCCACTTCTCCTGCTAAAACTTTCTTGTAGTCCTCGTAATTCTTCTTGAGAAGCTCTGGTGTGTTGAGCTCGTAAGGACATTTTTTCATACAAGCACCGCACTCCAAGCAATTCTCAATTTTTTTCATCTCTGCTTGCATATCCTCTGTCAGCCAAGCTGCAGATGGGGCGCGGCGAAGCATAAGACTCATGCGGGCACACTGGTTAATCATGATGCCGGCTGGACATGGCATGCAATATCCGCATCCACGGCAAAAATCTCCCGTAAGTTCCGTACATTCTTTTGCGATAAATGCCTGAATATCCGGGGTCAGCTCCGGTGTCTCATCCATAAATGCCAGCCACTCATCAAGTTCTGACTCCTTCTGGATACCCCAAATAGGAAGTACATTGTCAAACTGGGTCATAAAAGCCATGGCAGCAGTAGAATTGTTGATCAAACCTCCTGCAAGTCCCTTCATGGCGATAAATCCCATGTTATGCTTCTTACAGCCTTCCACAAGACCTAGTTCCCTCTCTCCTGACAGATAACTAAATGGGAACTGTAATGTCTCGTACAAGCCCGACTCCACAATCTCCTCGGCAATGCCAATCTTGTGGGCGGTGATACCAATGTGACGAATCATGCCTTTTTCCTTGGCCTCAAGCATGGCTTCGTACATACCAGTGCCATCTCCCGGCGCATAGCAGCGCTCTACACAGTGGAACTGGTAAATATCTAAATAATCAGTCTGCAGATTGGTAAGTGTGGTTTCCAAATCCTTCCAGAACTGCTCTGGGTTCTTGGCTGTCGTCTTGGATGCGATAAAAATATCCTCTCTCACATCCGCAAGTCCTGCTGCAAGCTTTACCTCGCTGTCGCTGTAGGCTCTTGCTGTGTCAAAAAATCGCATGCCGCCGTCATAGGCGCGGCGAACCAATTTGGCTGCATCTTCCACAGAGATTCTCTGGATTGGAAGAGCGCCGAAAGCGTTCTGTTGCACAGTAATTCCTGTGCTTCCAAGTGTGATGTTTTTCATATTTCTCCCTCTTTCTTATGTCTTTTCATGCGCCTGTCTTACTTGCGCCTGTCTTACTTATGTTTGTCCTGCTGCTTAGAGTCTCACCCTAATTTAAATTTAC
>CAVIOJ010000025.1:0-18894 GCA_963644225.1 Lachnospiraceae bacterium
GTATAAAGAAGGCAAGTGAGAAAAAAGGAAAGCCAAATCTAAACATTCTATTTATTTATAATATGCCATTTCGTGGACTTTCTAAGATGACTGGAGGCGCCATGAATGAGGGTATGATTGATGGTTTGGTGGAAATAGTAAACGGTAGAGGTTTCATTGGATTAGGACATTTTCTGCTGGCAATTTTTAAGGGATAAAGGAGTAGAGTATGAACGCAATAAAAAATATATGGATAGGATTTGCCGAGAAGCATCCGGCAGCATCAAAATGGGTCCGCGAGGGCGGCTTGTTTGTGATCGTAAGCAATTTAATTACAGTATTAAAATATTTTATGCTTCTGTTTTTGCCTTTAGCATTTGCGGGGCTTCCAAAGGTGGATTTTGGATTTCCAGGGATTGATATCACCTTGTTTGGGGAGACTTTTAAGTGGAATATCATAGGATATGATGCAGCTCACGGAGGACTTCCATATTTCTGCGCTTATATGATTGCCATGGTTGTAGGAGAGTGCATCAATTTTCCGATTCAGAGAAGCTTCGTCTTTCGCAGTAAGGGAAATATCTGGTATCAGGGTCTGTGGTATCTGATTGCATTTTGCATCGTTACCTGTATCGTCAATTCAATCAACTGTATCTGGGTTGCAGTGGCAGCACTCTTTGTTCCGGATTGGCTTTACAATATTGGAACGACTGTCTTAAACGGCGGCGTTTCCATGGTGGTTTTCTTCTTCGTAAACAAGATCATCTTCCCGGAAGGGGAAGCAAAGAATTAAAAGTCAAGACTGCTTTGGGGTCTTGCAAATTAAAAAAGCTTTTTCATTAAATCCTTTCCTATGTGCGGGCGTATCAATTTGATGTGCCCGCATTGTTTATTCTTTCGCATTTTTATGCAACCTTCATATTGAAAAGGGAATATAAATACTTTATTATAGTAAAGTATAGGCTCGCCTAACCAGATTTGGTGTTTTTGCCACACATGCAAGGCAGCAGGGGTGATAGGTGAGGATTTCGAACAGAAAGGTGTATGGAATATGGAATACAAAGTAGGCGTCATCAGTGGTGACGGAATCGGACCGGAAGTTGTTTCGGAAGCAAAAAAAGTTTTAAATCAGATTGGCAAGGTCTATGGACCAAGCTTTTCTTATACAGATATTTTGATGGGAGGATGCTCCATCGATGCTACAGGTTCTCCTTTGACGGATGAGGCTATCGCAGCAGCCAAGGCATCAGACGCAGTGCTTATGGGCTCTATTGGAGGAAACACAGCTACTTCTCCATGGTACAAGTTGCCACCTGAGCTTCGCCCAGAAGCAGGCCTTTTAAAACTTCGCAAGTCTTTGAATTTATTTGCCAATCTTAGACCTGCATATTTATACGAAGAATTAAAAGCGGCCTGTCCACTTCGTGATGACATCATTGGAGATGGTTTTGACATGATGATCATGCGAGAACTTACCGGAGGTCTTTACTTTGGTGAGAGAGGCACTGAGGAAGTAGATGGCGTCATGACAGCCCATGATAGTCTTACTTACAACGAAAATGAGATTCGTCGTATTGCAAAGCGTGGTTTTGATATTGCCATGAAGCGTCGCAAGAAGGTGACCAGCGTAGATAAGGCCAATGTTTTGGATTCTTCTCGTCTTTGGAGAAAAATCGTAGAGGAAGTGGCCGCAGATTATCCGGAAGTATCTTATGAGCATATGTTAGTTGACAACTGTGCAATGCAGCTTGTCAAGGATCCGGGACAGTTTGATGTTATTTTGACAGAGAATATGTTTGGAGACATCCTATCAGATGAAGCAAGTATGGTGACAGGATCCATTGGAATGCTTTCTTCAGCCAGCCTCAATGAAACCAAGTTTGGTCTCTATGAGCCAAGCGGCGGATCTGCACCGGACATCGCTGGTAAGGGCATCGCCAATCCAATCGCGACCATTCTTAGTGCAGCCATGATGCTTCGTTACAGTTTCGATTTGGACGAAGAAGCAGATGCTGTTGAAAATGCAGTAAAGGCAGTTCTTCACGATGGATATCGTACTATCGATATTATGCCTCGTGCAGGCGAATCCATGGAAGGCATCACACAGGTTGGAACATCCCAGATGGGTGATCTTATTTGCCAGTATATCAGTAAGTAATGCCAAGCGAGTCTTGATGCTTGGCGTCAACGCAATATTAACTACATATAAGGAGTAAGAAAATGAGAAGTGACAATGCAAGAGCTGGAATGCAGCAGGCACCAGCAAGATCTTTATTTAATGCTTTAGGTTTTACAAAAGAAGAGATGAAAAAGCCTATGGTAGGTATCGTTAGTTCCTACAACGAAATCGTACCAGGACATATGAATATCGACAAAATTGTGGATGCAGTAAAATTGGGCGTTGCGGAAGCTGGTGGTGTGCCAGTTGTTTTCCCAGCTATCGCTGTATGTGATGGTATCGCCATGGGACATGTTGGTATGAAATATTCCCTGGTAACCCGTGATTTGATTGCAGATTCTACTGAGTGTATGGCTTTGGCTCATCAGTTTGACGCACTTGTTATGGTTCCAAACTGTGATAAAAATGTGCCTGGTCTTTTGATGGCTGCAGCAAGACTTGATCTTCCTACAGTATTTGTATCTGGTGGCCCTATGCTTGCTGGTCATGTGGACGGACAGAAGCGTTCCCTTTCTTCTATGTTTGAGGCGGTTGGCTCTTATGCAGCAGGTACCATGACAGAAGATGATGTGGAAAACTTCGTTGAAAATGTATGCCCTACATGCGGATCTTGCTCGGGTATGTATACAGCCAACTCTATGAACTGTCTGACAGAAGCCCTTGGTATGGGACTTCGTGGAAATGGAACCATTCCTGCAGTATATTCTGCCAGAATTCGTCTTGCAAAACAGGCTGGATATGCTGTTATGGATATGTACAACAAGGGAATTACAGCTCGCCAGATTATGACAAAAGAGGCAGTGCTCAACGCCCTTACAGTAGATATGGCTTTGGGTTGCTCTACCAACTCTATGCTTCATTTGCCAGCTATCGCTCATGAAATTGGCTTTGATTTTGATATTTCTTTTGCCAATCCTATTTCTGAAAAAACACCTAACCTTTGCCACTTGGCACCGGCAGGCCCTACTTATATGGAGGACTTAAATGAGGCTGGTGGTGTATGGGCAGTTATGAAAGAACTTGCAGATATAGGACTGCTCAACACTGATTGTATGACAGTTACAGGAAAGACTGTTGGAGAAAATATTTCTGATGCAATCAACTTAAATCCTGAAGTTATCAGAACTGTTGACAATCCTTACTCGAAGACGGGTGGACTTGCCGTATTAAAGGGCAATCTTGCTCCAGACGGATCCGTTGTAAAACGTTCTGCAGTTGTAGATGAGATGTTAGTTCATTCTGGTCCAGCTCGCGTATTTGATTGCGAGGAGGATGCTATCGCTGCTATCAAGGGTGGCAAGATTGTGGAAGGTGATGTCGTTGTCATCCGCTACGAGGGACCAAAGGGTGGCCCAGGTATGAGAGAGATGCTCAATCCTACATCAGCTATTGCAGGTATGGGACTTGGTTCATCAGTTGCCCTTATTACAGACGGACGTTTTTCAGGAGCTTCCCGTGGAGCATCTATCGGACATGTTTCTCCGGAAGCAGCTGTCGGTGGTCCAATTGCCTTGGTTGAGGAAGGAGATATCATCGATATCGATATTCCAGGACTTAGCTTAAATGTCAGAGTCAGTGATGAGGAAATGGCCGAGCGAGCAAAGAAATGGCAGCCTAGAGAGCCAAAGGTTACTTCTGGATATTTGAGACGTTATGCAGCTCAGGTTACATCCGGCAATATGGGTGCGATTTTAAAACAACCAGAATTATAAGATAAAAGGGGAAGAACAATGGAACTGACAGGAGCGCAGATCGTAATTGAATGTTTAAAAGAGCAAAAGGTGGATACTGTATTTGGTTATCCGGGCGGAGCTATTTTAAATGTTTACGATGAATTATATAAACATAAAGACGAGATACATCATGTGCTGACTTCCCACGAGCAGGGAGCCAGTCATGCGGCAGATGGATATGCCAGAAGTACAGGAAAAGTTGGTGTATGTCTTGCAACCAGTGGACCGGGAGCTACCAACTTAGTTACCGGTATTGCAACAGCACAGATGGATTCCGTACCACTCGTAGCCATCACTTGTAATGTCAATGTGCCACTTCTTGGAAAGGACAGCTTCCAGGAGGTTGATATCGCTGGTGTTACCATGCCAATCACCAAGCACAACTTTATCGTCAAGGATGTAGAAAAACTTGCACCGACTATTCGTCGTGCCTTTCGCATCGCAAAGACAGGCCGTCCAGGTCCTGTCCTTGTGGATATTCCAAAGGATGTCACATCAGCTGTATGTTCATATACTTTTACGGAGGCAGAAGAAGTTCCTCCAGTGAGCGATACCATCACAGATGAGGCATTGCAGGAGGCTATTTCTTTGATTCGCTCATCTAAAAAACCATACATTTTTGTTGGTGGAGGAGCTATCATCAGTGATGCATCCGAAGAACTTGCCAAGTTTGTATCCTTGGTAGATGCGCCTGTTTGCGATACCTTGATGGGAAAAGGCGCCTATGATGGTACAAAGGACAACTACACCGGAATGCTTGGTATGCATGGCACAAAGACATCGAACCTTGGTGTCAGCGAGTGTGATCTTTTGATCGCTGTAGGATCCCGTTTTAGCGACAGAGTTCTTGGCAATCCAAAGACTTTTGCTTCCAATGCCAAGCTTTTACAGTTTGATGTAGACCCAGCAGAGATCAATAAAAATGTTATCGCTACAGCTTCTGTCATTGGAGATGTCAAAGAGATTTTAAAACGCATCAATCCACTTTTGGAAAAACAGTCCCATCCGGATTGGATGTCTTATATTCATGAATTACAGGAAAAATATCCAGCCAACTACTGTAAGGAAGGACTCTCGGGCCCTGGAGTCATCGAGGAGATTTATCGTTTGACCAAGGGAGACGCCATCATGGTAACCGAGGTTGGTCAGCATCAGATGTGGGCAGCCCAATATTACAAATATAGCAAGCCTCGTCACTTACTTACATCGGGTGGACTTGGTACAATGGGTTATGGTCTTGGAGCTTCCATCGGAGCCCAGATTTCTCATCCAAACAAACAGGTAGTCAATATCGCGGGTGATGGCTGCTTCCGTATGAATATGAATGAAATTGCTACTGCATCAAGAGAAGGACTTCCATTGATTGAGGTCATTATCAATAACCATGTACTTGGCATGGTTCGTCAGTGGCAGACACTTTTTTACAACAAGCATTATTCCGCTACTGTCTTAGATGACGGTGTTGATTATGTAAAACTTGCCGAGGCCATGGGAGCAGAGGGTTATAGAGCTACGACACAGGAAGAGTTCTCTGAGATTTTTGCCAAGGCATTAGAGTCCAAAAAACCAGTTGTGATCGATTGCATCATCGATTGTGATGACAAGGTGTGGCCTATGGTTGCGCCGGGAGCACCAATCAGTGATTGCTTTGATAATAAAGATTTAGAAGAGAGAGGAAAGTAAAATGAGCAGAGTGTACAATTTTTCAGCAGGACCTGCAGTACTTCCAGAAGAGGTATTGCAAGAAGCAGCAGATGAGATGATGGATTACAGAGGATGTGGAATGTCCGTTATGGAAATGTCGCACCGCTCCAAGGTTTTTGATACGATCATCAAGGAAGCTGAGGCTGACCTTCGTGAGATTATGCAGATTCCGGACAATTACAAGGTCCTCTTTTTACAGGGTGGAGCATCACAGCAGTTTGCTGCTATCCCTATGAACCTTATGAAAAATAAAAAAGCCGGTTATATCGTGACCGGTCAGTGGGCTAAAAAGGCTTATCAGGAAGCAAAGATTTATGGAGAGGCTATCGAGCTTGCTTCTTCAGCAGATGAGACTTTTTCTTATATCCCAGATTGCTCTGATTTGGACATTCCAGAGGATTTGGACTATGTCTATATTTGTGAGAACAATACCATCTATGGTACAAAATACAAGACACTTCCAAATACCAAGGGTCATACTTTGGTAGCAGATGTTTCTTCATGCTTTTTGTCAGAACCAGTAGATGTGTCAAAATATGGCGTTATCTATGGCGGTGTACAAAAAAATGTAGGACCAGCTGGTGTTGTTATCGTTATTATCCGTGAGGATTTGATCAGTGATGATGTACTTCCTGGAACACCTACCATGTTAAAATATAAGACTCAGTCAGACGCTGATTCTTTATACAATACACCACCTTGCTATGGCATTTATATCTGTGGCAAAGTCTTCAAGTGGATCAAAAACATGGGCGGCTTGGAAGTAATGAAAAAGCGCAATGAGGAAAAGGCAGCTATCCTTTATGATTTCCTTGACCAGAGTAAGCTCTTCAAGGGAACTGTTCGCAAGGAAGACCGTTCTCTTATGAATGTTCCTTTTGTTACCGGAGATGCAGACTTGGATGCAAAATTTGTAGCAGAGGCAAAGGCAGCTGGTTTTGAAAACTTAAAGGGACACAGAACAGTTGGCGGTATGCGCGCTTCCATCTACAATGCTATGCCTCGTGAGGGTGTAGAAAAACTTGTAGAATTCATGAAAAAATTTGAAGAAGAAAATGCATAAAGGAGAGATCTTATGTTTTCATATCATTGCTTAAATCCAATCGCAGAGGTTGGTTTGGATCATTTTTCAACAGATTATAAAAAGGTAGAGGATGCAGCTTTAGCAGAAGCCATTTTGGTTCGTAGTGCAGCTATGCATGACATGGAATTTTCTGACAATCTTTTGGCAGTAGCAAGAGCTGGTGCGGGTGTCAACAATATTCCGCTTGATCGTTTGGCTGAGGAAGGCGTTGTTGTATTTAACACACCTGGAGCCAATGCCAACGGCGTAAAGGAACTTGTTTTTGCTGGAATGCTTCTTGCAAGCCGTGATATCGTCGGCGGTATCGAATGGGTAAAGGAAAATGCGAATGAAGCAGACATTGCCAAGATGGCAGAAAAGCAGAAAAAAGCTTTTGCAGGATCTGAGTTGGCTGGTAAAAAACTTGGTGTAATCGGACTTGGAGCCATCGGTGTAAAGGTCGCCAATGCAGCAACTCATCTTGGCATGGAAGTTCTTGGTTACGATCCATTTATTTCTGTACAGGCAGCTTGGAATCTTAGCCGTTCTGTAAAGCATATCAATTCCGTAGAAGATATCTACAAGGAATGTGATTTTATCACCATCCATGTTCCACTTTTGGAAGACACCAAAAAGATGATCAACAAAGATGCCATCCAAATGATGAAAAAAGATGTCATCATCTTAAACTTTGCAAGAGATCTTTTGGTTGATGAAGCTGCAGTATTAGATGGTATTGCAGCAGGAAAAATTCGCAAGTATGTATCAGATTTTCCAAATCCTACCACAGCAGGAGCTGATGGCGTGATTGTTATCCCACACTTGGGAGCTTCTACCGCAGAGGCAGAAGACAACTGTGCAGTTATGGCTGTACAGGAGATTTCTGATTACATGGAAAATGGTAATATCACCCATTCTGTAAACTATCCTGATTGTAATATGGGTATTTGTCAGAGTGCTGGAAGAATTGCTCTTTTACACCGCAACAAGCAGGGCTTGATTGCAAAATATACTACCATCTTAGGAGATGCCGATATCAATGTCTCTGATATGACCAACAAGACCAAAGGCGAGTATGCATATGCACTTTTGGATATCGATGCTCCAGTGACGGAGGAAGTGGTTGCAAAATTGCAAGCTGTAGATGACATGATTCGTGTTCGTGTTGTAAAATAATTGAAAAATACCTTACAGGAGATTTTATATGATTTTAATGTCACAAGTTTTATCAGATGGCATGTTAAAAAATCTGGATGAAGGAATGCTCAAAAACTGGCTGCAGTCTGTACTGCCGTCAGTTCTTGGCTTTTTTTGGTCTGTTTTTTTAGCACTGCTTATTGCCTATATTGGTGGAAAAGTTATTGGCATCCTTCGCCGTGCTTTTGTAAAAAGCATGCACAGACGAGATATTGAAGAAGGGGTTTGCCAATTTGCTGATCAAGTATTAAAATATTTTCTTTGGATTGTAGTATTTGCTATTATCCTGGGATTGTTTGGTTTTACGGCATCTTCTCTTGCAGCTGCAGTGGCTTCACTTGGAGTTACCGCTGGTCTTGCTTTGCAGGGTTCTCTGTCTAACTTTGCGGGAGGACTTTTGATTTTGATTTTGCATCCATTTCGGGTGGGAGATTATATCATCGAGGATACCCATAAAAACGAGGGTACTGTTACGGAAATCAGCGTCTTTTATACCAAGTTAAAGACTGTGGACAACAAGATCATCGTTATCCCGAATGGAACCTTGGCCAATACTTCTTTGACCAATGCGACAAAAAGTGATCGCAGGCAGATGGACCTTGTTGTTTCAATTGGCTACGATTCCGATATCAAGAAGGCAAAAGATATTTTGATGGAATTGGTTGAAAAGGAAGAAAGAAAATTACCGGGAGATACCAATGTCTTTGTCAAGGAACTAGGGGCCAGCTCTGTTGATTTGGGACTTCGTTTTTGGGTTCCGACAGATGTCTATTGGCCGATTCGCTGGCAGCTTTTGGAAGATATCAAGCTTCGATTTGATGCGGAAGGCATCAACATTCCATATCAGCAGATGGATGTTTATCTGAAGCAGTAAAAGCAGTCTTGCATTGCTTAGAATGATACAGACAAAATTATTTATTGGGAGGATTTTTACTGTGCATAATGCATATGAATTGATTCGCAAGGAAGACCTGGGCGATTTGAATGCAGCAGGCTATGTGCTTCGTCACAAAAAGAGCGGAGCTCATATCAGCCTCATTGAAAATGATGATGATAATAAGGTGTTTTATATTGGATTTAGAACACCTCCAGAGGACTCTACCGGTGTGCCACATATTATTGAGCACACCGTTTTGTGTGGTTCCGACAAGTATCCTTTGAAGGATCCTTTTGTGGAGCTGGTAAAGGGTTCCATGAATACCTTTTTAAATGCCATGACTTATCCGGACAAGACGGTTTATCCTGTGGCAAGTTGCAATGATCAGGATTTTAAAAACCTTATGGATGTCTATATGGATGCTGTCTTCCATCCAAATATCTATCATGATCCAGAGATTTTCATGCAGGAAGGCTGGCATTATGAACTGGAAAATGTAGAGGATGATATCACCCTAAATGGTGTCGTATACAACGAGATGAAGGGCGCTTTTTCTTCTCCAGAAGATGTGGTACAAAGAGAGATTTTAAATTCTTTATTCCCAGATACCACATATAGCGTAGAGTCTGGCGGAGATCCAAAAGTGATTCCGGAACTTACCTATGAGGCCTTTTTGGACTTCCATCGCAGATATTATCATCCTTGCAATTCCTATATCTATCTCTATGGAAATATGGATATGGATGAGAGACTCGACTATCTTGATAGAGAGTATCTGTCCCACTATGAAAAAATTGAGCTGGATTCTTCCATCAAAAAACAGGAAGCTTTCGAGCGACCAAAAGTAGTAGATAAGACTTATCCTATCTCTTCAGCAGAGGATGAAAAGGATGGAACATATTTAGCCTATACTTTTGTTATCAGTGATGCCTTGGATCAGGAACTCTATCAGGCCTTCAATGTATTAGAGTATGCCCTCTTTAGTTCTCAGGGTGCGCCTGTTAAAAAGGCTCTTTTGGAAAAAGGTATCGGAAAAGATATCGTGGGATCTTTTGACACAGGAACTTTGCAGCCTATGTTTTCCGTTATGGCAAGAGGGGCAAATCCAGAAGATAAGCAGGCATTTGTGGATGCCATCCAGGAAGTGCTTCTTCATCAGGTGGTAGAGGGTATCGACAAAAAATCCCTCCTTGCAGCCATCAATGCCACCCAGTTCCAGTATAGGGAGGCGGACTTTGGAAGCTTTCCAAAGGGATTGATCTTTGGTTTGCAGTGTATGGACAGCTGGCTATACGATGAGGATCATCCTTTTGTACATATGCATGGCATCGAAGTATTAGATGGACTTCGAAAAAAAGTGGATACCGGATACTTTGAGGATTTGATTCAGACCTATCTTTTGGCCAACACTCATGCCTCAGTTTTGATGGTAGAGCCGAAGAAGGGGCTTGTCAGTGAGGATGAGGAAGCCCTCAAGGCAAAACTTGCCGACTACAAGGCATCCCTTAGCAAGCAAGAACTAGAAGACTTAGTAGAAAAGACAAAACTTTTAAAAGAGCACCAGCAGGAGCCATCTACCAAGGAACAGCTGGCTTGTATTCCTATGCTAAAGCGCAGCGACTTAAAACGTGAGGCCAGACCAATCGACTTGGAAGAAAAGGAAGTATCAGGCATAAAAGTCTTGCATCACAATGTCTTTTCAAATGGTATCCATTATCTGACCTTAGTATTTGACATCAATCATTTGTCCAAGGAAGATTGGACATATGCATCATTCCTTCGTCATATTACAGGACTGGTGGATACGAAAAATTATGGTTATGCAGATTATGCCAATGCTGTAAATATTTACACCGGTGGTATCACTACAGATATGAACGTCTATACCACTGAAGATGGCGATATCAAATTTACCATGGAAGTAACCGGTAAATTCTTGTATAGCGAAGTAGAAAAGGCTATTGAGCTGATGAAAGAGCAGATGCTCTATTCTGATTTTTCAGATGAGAAGCGTCTTCGCGAACTTATTGCAGCGCAGCGCAGCAAGTTAGAAGCCAGAATGAGTGCCATTGGCAATGTTTTGGCGGCGGGAAGAGCCATGTCAGGTTTCTCTGTGCAGGCCTTGATTACAGATTCTATAAATGGAATCGCTTACTACCGCTTTATCAAGGATTTAGATGAGAACTTTGATGAACGCAAGGATTTGTTGCAAAAGAAGTGCCAGGATTTGATTCATCGAATTTTTGATTCATCAAAACTATTGGTCAGCACTACAGGAAATGCCACCGCTTTTTCTCAGGTAGAGGAATTTATCCCGGCATTTGCCGCTGAGATGTATCATGAGGCGGGTGAGGATATTAGCCTAAAGGATATTGCCTTGCAACCTAAAAAAGAAGGATTTAAGGATGCATCCCAGGTACAGTATGTATGCCGTGCTGGTAACTTCAAGCAGGCGGGATTTTCTTATACTGGTGCCCTTAATATACTTCGCGTGGCACTGAGCTACGATTACTTCTGGATCAATGTGCGTGTCAAGGGTGGTGCTTATGGATGCCGCAGTGCTTTTGGACAAAGCGGAGACACCTATTTTGTATCTTATCGTGATCCGAATTTGGAAAAGACCAATGAGGTATTTGAAAATACAGCCAAATATGTAGCAGATTTCGATGCGGATGAGAGAGATATGACAAAATATATCATCGGAACCATCAGTGAGATGGATACGCCGCTGACTCCTTCCCAGAGAGGAAGCAGAGCTCTTACCTGCTATATGAGAGGAACCACTTACGAGGAGATTCAAAAGCGAAGAAATGAGGTCTTGGATGCAACCACAGAAGATATCCGCGGTTTGGCGCCACTGGTACAGTCTGTGCTTGATCAGGGATATTTCTGCGTAGTGGGAAATGAAGATACACTTTCTGCAGCGGCAGATATGTTTGATGAACTAAAGAATCTCTATGAATAATCATGGAATTTGTGAAAAAAGGAGCAATATGCAGGATAATTTTAAATCAGGTTTTGTAACCATCATTGGTCGACCAAATGTTGGAAAGTCTACTCTTATGAACCATTTGATTGGACAAAAAATTGCCATTACTTCCAACAAACCACAGACCACCCGCAATCGTATTCAGACGGTTTATACCGATCCTGATGTGGGACAGATTGTCTTTTTGGACACCCCTGGTATTCACCAGGCTTCCAATAAGTTGGGAGAATATATGGTCAGCGTGGCAGAACATACCATGCAGGATGTGGATGTGATTTTGTGGTTAGTAGAACCATCGGATTATATCGGTGGTGGGGACAGGCATATCATCGACCAGTTGAAAAAAACAAAGACTCCGGTCATTTTGGTCATCAACAAGATTGATACGGTAGAACATGATACCATCTTTGGTGTTATCGAGGCCTATCGCAAGCTATATGACTTCGCGGAGATTGTTCCTCTATCTGCCTTGCGTGGAAAAAATTGCCAGGTTCTTTTGGACCAGATCTTTAAATATTTGCCTTATGGACCGGCTTACTATGATGAGGATGTGGTGACAGACCAGCCTCAGCGTCAGATTGTAGCTGAGATCATCAGAGAGAAGGCCCTTCATGCACTTTCAGAGGAAGTGCCTCACGGTATCGCTGTTTCCATCGATCAGATGAAGTGGCGAGAAGGAAAGCCGGGTATGTACGATATCGATGCAACCATCATCTGCGAAAAGGATTCCCACAAGGGTATCATCATCGGCAAGGGCGGTTCCATGTTAAAAAAGATCGGCAGCAATGCCAGATTTGAATGTGAAAGAATGCTCGATGCCAAGGTCAATCTAAAGCTTTGGGTTAAGGTGAAAAAGGATTGGCGTGACAGTGACTATCTGATCAAGAATTTTGGTTATCGCAAGGATGAGATTTGATCCTATTTTTGATGTAGCAGATTAGTAAAATGAAGCACGACTAGGGACGAATGCTTGTAGCTTTTAAAAAAGACGGAGGAAGGATCCCATGGGATTTAATATAGTTCTGACGGGAATGGTCCTTTCGGCGGTTCCTTCGGGAGAGTATGACAAGAGAATAACGATTCTTACCAAAGAGCGGGGCAAGATTACTGCTTTTGCCAAGGGGGCGAGGCGGTCCGGCAATCAACTTTTGGCGGCTGCCAATCCCTTTGCCTTCGGACAGTTTGAGGTGTATCAGGGAAAGAGCTCCTACACCGTGGTTCGTGCTGATATCAAGAATTATTTTCGCGAGCTTGTTGAAGATTTTGATATGGTCTGCTATGGCTATTATTTTCTCGAAGTGGCAGAATATTTCACCCAGGAAAATAATAACGAATCCGAACAGCTAAAGCTCCTCTATCAGACTCTTCGAGCCTTAGAAAGCGGCAAGTTTCCTTCAAGACTTATTCGCGGCATCTATGAATTAAAGACTCTTACTATTTTTGGAGAATATCCCAATGTTTTCGAGTGCCTCTCCTGTGGAAAAAAGGAAGATCTTTTGTTTTTTAACATGGATAAAAGAGGCTGCATCTGTAGAGAGTGTGTAAAAAATAGTAGAGGAAGGGCAATTGGTCCGACTGCCTTGTATGCCATGCAGTTTGTCATAGCAAGTCCCGTGGCCAAGCTTTTTACCTTTTCTCTTTCGGATGAGGTCTTAGAGGAATTTTGTAGTATTATTTCGGACTACTGGAAGCGATACGTAAATCATACCTTTCGCTCAGAAGATTTTTTGACTTTATAACCTTGGCTTTTCTTGTAAAAGAGGGGATTGCGTAGTATAATAGTTCAGATTGTTATAGGACCAGGAGGATGGAACATGGATAACAAAAAGAAAAAACGCAAAAAAAGTGCTAGAGATAAAAATGTCCGCATCGTAAGAAGAAGAATTGCAATGCTGGCTGTAGTTATTGCGATTATCGTAGCAATTTTGATTGGACTCATTGTTCACTTTGTAAGAAATAATGCTGCCATTCCGGAGAGAAGCCTTCTTACCGTAGAATCGGATGGAAGCATTACCTGCGAGGAAGTCAGTGATTTTTCTGATAGCAGTTACGACAAAAAGGAACTAAAGACCTTTATGCAGCAGGAGATCAAGACTTATACCGATGAAAATGGAGCTGATTCTGTAAAGCTTGGCAAGATTGTGCAAAAAAATGACAGCATCTATGCCAAGACTACATATGCTACCGCTTTGGACTACGCTCATTTCACCAAGTTTTGGCTTGATTCTACTACGATAGAAAATGCCATCGATGAAGGATATAAATTTGCAGATGCATTTGTCGAGGTGACAGATGGTGCGAAGGGTGACAGTGTAGATTCTCTTGATATTACATCTCAAAAGGAATTAAAGGTTGTCATCGTAAAAGAAAACATCGATGTAAAGGTTGACGGAAAAATCCTTTATGTATCGGATGCTTGTACAACTATGGTAGATGAAAGCACAGTTTCTATTTCACAGCCTGATGGCAATGAGGATGCAACACAGCTTACTTATATTATCTATGAGTAAGTCATCACATAAAAAGATATAAAGAAAATTGACAGGAGAGAGAACGATGGAAAAGACAATGGACAAGATTGTTGCTTTATGTAAGGCGAGAGGATTTGTATATCCTGGATCTGAGATTTATGGAGGCCTGGCAAACAGCTGGGATTATGGCAATCTTGGTGTGGAACTTAAAAATAATATCAAAAAAGCATGGTGGCAGAAGTTTGTACAGGAAAGTCCTTACAATGTAGGTATTGATTCTGCAATCATCATGAATCCACAGACATGGGTGGCATCTGGTCACTTGGGCGGATTTTCCGATCCTTTGATGGACTGTAGAGAGTGCCACGAGCGTTTCCGTGCAGACAAGATTATCGAGGATTTCGCCGGAGAAAATGATATTACCTTGGAGACATCTGTAGATGGATGGTCTGCTGAGGAGATGATGGGATTTATCAAGGACCACAGCGTTCCATGTCCTACCTGCGGCAAGCATGACTTTACCGACATCCGTCAGTTCAACCTTATGTTCAAGTCTTTCATGGGTGTTACTGAAGATGCCAAGAATACCGTATATCTTCGCCCAGAGACAGCACAGGGTATCTTTGTCAACTTTAAAAATGTGCAGCGTACTTCCAGAAAGAAACTCCCATTTGGTATCGGCCAGATCGGAAAGTCTTTCCGTAACGAGATTACACCAGGAAACTTTATCTTCCGTACCAGAGAGTTCGAGCAGATGGAGCTTGAATTCTTCTGTGAGCCGGGAACTGATTTGGAATGGTTCCAGTATTGGAGAGGCTTCTGCCGCGACTGGTTACTTTCTCTTGGTATGAAGGAGGAAGAACTTCGTCTTCGTGATCATGATCCTGCAGAACTTGCTTTCTACTCAAAGGGAACTACAGATATCGAGTTCTTGTTCCCATTTGGTTGGGGCGAACTCTGGGGCATCGCAGATCGTACCGATTATGATCTGACCCAGCATCAGAACACATCTGGCCAGGATCTTACATACTTTGATGATACCAAGGGAGAGCGTTATATTCCTTATGTTATCGAGCCTTCTCTTGGCGCAGACCGTGTACTTTTGGCATTCCTTTGCGCAGCTTATGATGAGGAGAATATTGGAACTGAGGACAAGCCAGATATGCGTACTGTTCTTCACTTCCATCCAGCGATTGCACCAGTAAAAATCGGTGTCCTTCCACTTTCTAAAAAGTTAAATGAAGGCGCTGAGAGCGTATTTGCCCAGTTGTCAAAGAAGTACAACTGTGAATTTGACGACAGAGGAAACATCGGTAAGCGTTATCGTCGTCAGGACGAGATCGGAACACCATTCTGTGTTACTTACGATTTCGATTCTGAGGAAGATGGAGCTGTTACCGTTCGTGACCGTGACACCATGGAGCAGGAGCGTATCAAGATCGAGGATTTGGATGCATACTTCGCAAAGAAATTTGAGTGGTAAGATAGATTTTTGAAAAAAGAAAAAAACGATTTACGGTTTTGCCGTGAATCGTTTTTTGTTTGTATAGATTAATAAATATTTTGCGATAATATCTGCCATTTCTTTTGGCGTTTCAGTAAATCCATCTCGTATCCATCGGACAACCAAAGCTGATACACCACCTGACAAAAAGTAGTACTTATCTAGTTCCTTTTCTTTGGGTTCTAATACTTTCAAGAATTTTCCCATAAATTGTTCCTGTAAAATATCCATTTGAAGCGCTAGGGTAAATGCATTTCGCTGTTGCTGGATTAAAACCAAGGTCTGAGTAAGATGGCCTATAAAATCCTGCTTGCTTTCCTCGCGATCATGGTTCGCAAAATACTGTATCTGATTTTCTAAGAATTTTTCCAGATATTGTTTCAAGACATCTTCAGGTATTGCGTAATATTTATAAAAAGTTGTTCTGTTTATACCCGCGCTGTTACATAGTTCTGATACTGAGATCTTGTCGATTGTCTTTTGACTGCATAGTGCAAATAGGGCATTCTCTAATGCCTTTTGTGTTTTTTCAATGCGTCTATCCATCTTACGCAACAACTCCTTTTAAATTTGTTGTTTATCTGCAAAATACAATTGCATATCCATGATTCATATTATACTATGCAAATTACAAAAAGCAACAAATGTTTACTATTTACAAGGAGGCATATGATGAGTCAAGAAATGGAAAACTTGAAAAATGTCATGCGAGAAATGATGGCGCAGGGGTTTGCCCCTAAATTTGATGGCTCCATGGATCCTGTGCATCTGCGCGAGATTGTGCAAGCGGCACAGGAGAGAATGCCTGTTGCAAGCGGGGTGCATTTTTCCTCTGTTTCCTATGGAAATGTAGAAGGAGAAAAATGCAGTATAGAAGATCCACAGACAGACTATGTGATTCTTTACATACATGGTGGTGGACTGATCTGTGGCAATGCTTTTTCCTCCAGGGGATATGCAGCAACACTTGCGACAGAGACCAAGCGCGTTGTCTATACACTTAGTTACCGGCTTGCACCGGAACATGATATCAAGACGATCTATACGGATGCATTTTCGTATTATAAAGATCTGGCAAAAGAATTGGAGAAAACCCCTATTTTTCTCATTGGAGAATCAGGAGGAGCTTATTTATGTTATGCAACCGCAGAACTTGCGCGTGATAACAAGATTACTCCACCGGCAGGAATCGTTCCTTATTCTGCACCGATTGATTTTTACGATCGTATTGACAGAGATTTTGACGGAAACGAAGATTTTACGGTCAATCCGCACTTTATGAATTGTCTTACGGATCTTATAGACCCAAAACGTCTCTATGAGGATGATCCATATGCAAATCCATTTTTAGATGATATGAAGAATATGCCGCCGATGTTTTTGGCATGGGATGAAAATGAATCACTCTCTGTTGATCAGGATTTGGTTGTGGAAAAAGTAAAGAAGTGTGGAGGCGATATTGTATATCACTCTTATCCACATTGTTTTCATGCATTTGCTACAACTGGAAGAGGCACACCGGAAAGTTCTGAAATTTTGGATCAGACCATAGCATTTTTTGAAACTTATAAATAGTTCAGATTGTTTGTGCTTTTTGTAGATGACAAGAAAAAAGGAGGTTTTTATGATGAAAAACAAAGTAATGAAGAAGGTATTAACAATTGCTATTTGCCTGGGTATGGTTGCAGCTATGGTAGGCTGCGGAAGCAAAACAGACAAAGCTAGTACAGATTCAAAAACAACAAGTGAGACAACAGAGCAGACATCTTCTGATGCAAATACCAGTAGTGACAAGGTTGAGAAGGAATTTTCAATGTCAGGATCCGGTTATAGTGGAAAAGCAAATATGTCAATGACGGTTAAACCGGATGGAACTGCAACGGCAAATGCAAATGGAAACAACATTGAAGGAACCTGGGAATACAGTGAAGACTCTAGTTGTTTTATCAAGGTGCATTTCGAGGCAGATGGACAGGTTATTGATTTGGAAGTTACCAAAAATGATGATGGTACTTACAGCGCACCGGTTCCTTCTGTGCCAGATATGGTGCTTACCGGAAAATAATAGAAAACTTACATACGCAGGACTATCCCTTCCGGTACTCGGTCGGGGTGCAATCCATGACCGCTTTAAAATCCGTGCAAAAATGAGTGTATGAAGAATAACATAGGGCATCTGCAATATCAGCAATCGGATCTGTGGTATTCTTTAGAAGCATGGCGGCATATTGGATTTTTAGATCCCGATAGTACTGCTTTGGGGATATGCCCACTTCTTTTTTAAAAATTCGATTGAGATAATAGGGATCGTAACCGGTCAGCTCTGCTAATTGTGCAGTTGTGACACCGGCAGTAACATGATCTTTTAAGTAAGCAATACAGGTGCGGATAGGCAGACTATAATTCTGTTTATCTGCATCTGTTTTTTTAACCAAATCGCAGTAAGCAAGATGGATCTTTTGATGTAGTTCGTTCATGCCAAGCGGTGAGTGGCTGTTTTCAATTTCGTCGATGTAATGTTCCTGCATGCGATAAGCAAGAGCTGGCAGAACACCGGAAGAAATAGCCTTATGACATTCTAAGGCATTGATAATGAGCAGGGTGTCTTTACGAATCCGCATGGGTTCCTTGATCTGGGAGTATGCAGTAGGCATCAGCCCAAGCGCGCCCTTTTGACTTAGGGCACTAATCTCGGAAGCGCGGATTCCATCTTGTCCCTTTTCTACCTCATCTAATAAAAGGGATTCAAAATGCCAGATATTTTGATACATGACATCTAAATCTTCCTTGTCTTTGGAAGTTTGATTAGATTGGGTCTCGGAAAAGAAAGTGGAGTCCTCCATATATGAAAAATCTTTTGCTTCGATTTTTTCCTGATTTACGAGAAAATGCAGCATCATGCAGTAGTGGGTAAACTGGCTGTAATTCATGACTGGAATGCGCTGCATCTGGGCAATCATCTTGTGCTTGGCTGCAAAGGAGAGCCCATTTTCTTCATATTTGCGCAAAAATTGTTCCATGGCGCAGTCATCATAAGGATTAAAGAAGATTGGTCCAAGAATATGGACATTTATCAGTGCATCATCTTTTTTTTCATAGACGGCTGCCCAGACCAGACCCATATAGGTGCTGATGACATATGGATTTTTGTGTGACTTACCGTATTGGTAGATTTTGTCCATGTAATCAGAATAGAGC
>CAVIOJ010000026.1:0-9185 GCA_963644225.1 Lachnospiraceae bacterium
ATAAATACCTGTTTTGGCTTCGTCTAAAAGTGCTTGCATTTTTAGGCAGACAGTCATAACTGCTCGGAGGATATTATGCAATTACCAAACGATCCCGTCATGCTTCTTAGCTTGATCAATACAAATCTGCGAGACCATTTCGCAAGTCTCGACCAGCTATGCGATGAAGAAGGCATAGAAAAAGCTGCTATTGTAGAAAAATTAGCAGCCATCGACTACTATTATGAAGCAGATGTAAACCAATTTCGCTAGTAATATTGGAAAAATAAAACAGGCCAACCACTATCATCCATAAAATAGAGATGATGGGGTTGGTCTGTTTTTGTAAGAAACAATCACCAAAACTTGGCTAAGCCAATGATATTTGCAATTCGCTTCGCCACTTACTAGGATAAGATTAATCTAAAAACTCAGCAAGAACTGCTTCATCGGCCTCTTCGCACTCGATTCCACTTCTAACTAAAATTTCTGGCTTTGCAACCATAGCAACACATACATATTGTGAAAGTGTTGACTTGAGATTGAGCTTGTCTCCTTCACTTGTCACTAGAATAACTTCTCCCTGACACTCATTAGCCTTTTTAATTAGAGCAACGATATCAGCGCCTTCTTTTAAATTACGCATTATTTCTCCTCCTAAAATTTTTTTCTAAGATAATTGTACTCCTATTGCTTTAGAAGGAATGTATGCTTTTTACATTTTTTATACAATTATTCGATAAAATTATAAAAGTCCTATCACATCGATTACTACTTCGATGCCAACCTGGGCAGCCTTTTCTGCAAAAGTTGCATAATCCATCTGGGCACCCTTACCGTCAGAAATACTACGGATGATGGCGAATGGTACATTGTTGACATGGCATACATGACCGATACTTCCGCCTTCCATCTCGCCTGCAATAGCACCAAAGTTTTCATGTAATTTTTCCTTTGTACTATCTTTTGTAAGGAACAAATCTCCAGTCACAATAGTTCCTACCTTGTGATTAATTCCACGTTTCTCCACGCATTTTTCTACAACAGAGTAGATTTTTTCATCAGCTGGAAGATAAATTTCATTTAAGCCAGAAAGAAGACCAATAGGATCTCCTAAAGCTGAGGTATTCATATCATGCTGGGCAACCTTATCTGCGATTGCTACATCCATAACACCCAACTCGTCACAAAGGGTTCCTGCCACACCAATATTGATGACACAATCAACCTTGTAAGTTAAAATCATAGCTTCTGCACAGATAGCTGCAAATACTTTTCCAATTCCACATACCGCTGCAACTACATCCTTGCCACCTATGGTTCCGCTGGTAAAGGTAACACCACTGATGGTTTCCTCTGTGACGTTTTCCATGCTCTTTTTCAAATTGTCCACTTCAATTTGCATTGCTCCAATGATTCCGATTTTCATAATTTTTCCTCTTTCTTATTTTTATATTCAAGATTCGAATTCGAATCTATGTGAAAGCCACTATATCTGCCTCATCAGACAAACTACATATCGCAGCTTAATATCATGGTTTTGCAATCCCAGCAAACCTATTGCGGATAAGTAAACTCTAAATTGCTTTGCTGATTTAATACTTCTAAGTATGTCTTACATTCTGCTTTTGCAGCATCTAAATCAAGGTTTCTGTAGTTGCCACACTCTGCTGCGGTGTTTCCAAACATCTCCCCATCATGATTTACCACATCATCCAAAACTTCTTTTAAAAGTTCAAAAACTGCCTTGTGATCTACACTTCTCATCAAAAGATAAAATCCAGTCTGACAGCCCATCGGCCCAAAATAAATCACCTGATCTGCCATCTTGGAATTGCGCATGTAAGTAGCCACCATATGCTCTACCGAATGCATGGTAAGGTCTGACATATAGTCTCCCATATTGGGTCTTCTGGTTCTAAGATCATAAGTTGTGATGTCGCCGTCTATTCTTGAAATATAAAATCCCGGCATTAAAATATCATGATTGATTGTGAAACTCTTGATTTTTTCCATTTTAAATCCTTTCATTCTAGTAGAGTGATGCCCAAGGCTAGTTTGCCATCTAATCCTGTAAAATAAGCTTGGCTTTCTTTAGTGCCACAGCAATGACACCAGTTAAAATAGTAGATGATACCATCTCACATACTGCATTTACTCCAACAAAAGCGCAGATAAATAAAATAATATTGCGTCCACCGATAAGTCCCTGCACATACTCAGTATTTCCAAATAATACAACAAGGGCAAACATAAAGAAAAGTGTATTTAAAAACGCTGCCAAAAAACCAGTGATATAACCGGCCAAGGTAGTATTTTTAGTGGCTTTTCTAAGTCCTTTAAAGATAAATCCAAGTAGCAGCCCGTCTAAAAATCGTGGTACAAAACGCTGGATAAAAGCAAGCACTGGGCTAATGCTAAAAAGTGTAGCTCCCATAGCGCTTACACCGCCAATACCAATACATTGGCCAAAAGAGGTGAGTCCAAACACCGCCCCAAGAATGGCTCCTCCAAGAGGTCCGCAAGCGATTGCTGCGATAGCCACTGGAATCATGTTAAAGGTGATAGCAAGTGGTCCGATGTTTAGGTATCCTAGGGGCGTATATGCCATCAAGACCAGTACAGCTATCATCAGCCCTAGAATTGTCAGTTGCTTTGTTGTCATTTTGTTTTTTGTTTTCATTTCAAAAACCTTCCTTTTTCGTGATACAATTTCGCCTGGCGAATATCGTTCGTGAAAAGATTATCACACTCTCTGTAAAAAGGAAAGAATTTATAAAAAAACATGGTCAATAAAAAAGGGTTCCCATATCTCCATTACGAAGATATGGGAACCCTAAATAGTCTTATAAGACGAATCCGCAATTACTTGTTAGCGATTGCTGCCTGTGCTGCTGCCAAACGTGCGATAGGTACACGGAATGGTGAGCAAGATACATAGTCAAGACCAATCTTGTGGCAGAACTCAACTGATGAAGGATCTCCACCGTGCTCTCCACAGATACCAACGTGAAGGCTAGGATTTACTGGCTTACCAAGCTTGATAGCAGTCTCCATAAGTTTACCAACACCTGTCTGGTCAAGCTTAGCAAATGGATCATTCTCGAAGATCTTGTTGTCATAGTAAGCGTTTAAGAACTTACCAGCATCGTCACGAGAGAATCCGTATGTCATCTGAGTCAAGTCGTTTGTACCGAAGCAGAAGAAATCAGCTTCCTTAGCGATCTCATCAGCTGTAAGAGCAGCTCTAGGGATCTCGATCATAGTACCAACTTCATACTCTAATGTAACACCTGCTGCTGCGATTTCAGCATCTGCTGTCTCAACAACAACCTTTTTAACGAACTTAAGCTCTTCGATTTCACATACAAGTGGAATCATGATTTCAGGCTTAACGTTCCAATCTGCATGTTCTTTCTGAACTTCGATTGCTGCACGGATAACAGCCTTTGTCTGCATCTTGGCAATAGAAGGATAAGTAACTGCAAGACGGCATCCTCTGTGTCCCATCATTGGGTTGAACTCATGAAGTGACTCGCAGATTGCTTTGATTTCTTCTACTGATTTATTCTTAGCCTTTGCAAGCTTCTCAATATCAGCTTCCTCTGTAGGAACGAACTCATGAAGAGGTGGATCCAAGAAACGGATGGTAACTGGGCATCCCTCAAGAGCTTCGTAAAGAGCCTTGAAGTCTCCCTGCTGATATGGAAGGATCTTGTCAAGAGCAACTTCTCTTTCTTCTTCTGTATCAGAGCAGATCATCTCACGGAAAGCTGCAATTCTTTCTGGATCGAAGAACATATGCTCTGTACGGCAAAGTCCGATACCTTCTGCTCCAAGCTCACGAGCTTTCTTAGCATCTGCAGGAGTATCTGCATTTGTACGAACCTTTAATGTTCTGTATTTATCAGCCCAAGCCATAACACGGCCGAACTCACCAGCGATAGTAGCATCAACTGTCTTGATCTCGCCCTCGTAGATATTACCAGTAGAACCATCGATTGAGATGTAATCTCCCTCATGGAATTCCTTACCAGCAAGAGTGAACTTCTTGTTCTCCTCATCCATGTTGATGTCGCCACAACCAGATACACAGCAAGTACCCATACCACGAGCAACTACTGCAGCATGTGATGTCATACCACCACGAACAGTAAGAATACCCTGTGAAGCCTTCATACCTGTGATATCTTCTGGAGATGTCTCAAGACGAACAAGAACTACCTTTTCGCCACGCTCGTTCCAAGCCTCAGCATCTTCAGCTGTAAATACAACCTTACCACAAGCAGCTCCAGGAGATGCTCCCAAGCCCTTTCCAAGTGGTGTGGCAGCCTTGAGTGCTGTAGCATCGAACTGTGGATGAAGAAGTGTATCAAGGTTACGAGGATCAATCATTGCTACTGCTTCTTCTTCTGTCTTATGTCCTTCATCAACAAGATCACATGCAATCTTTAAAGCAGCTGGAGCTGTTCTCTTACCATTACGGCACTGAAGCATGTAGAGCTTCTTGTTTTCTACAGTAAATTCCATATCCTGCATGTCATGGTAGTGATTCTCAAGAGTCTCACATACCTGGATGAACTCAGCATATGCTTCTGGGAATTCTTTTTCCATCTCAGCGATTGGCATTGGTGTACGAACACCAGCAACTACGTCCTCGCCCTGTGCGTTGATAAGGAACTCACCCATCAACTTCTTCTCGCCTGTAGCAGGATCACGTGTAAATGCAACACCTGTACCAGACTCATCATTTAAGTTACCGAATACCATAGGCATTACGTTAACAGCTGTTCCCCAAGAGTAAGGGATGTCGTTGTCACGACGATATACGTTTGCACGAGGGTTGTCCCATGAACGGAATACAGCCTCGATAGCAAGTTTCAACTGCTCTACAGGATCTGAAGGGAAGTCCTCTCCCAACTGGTTCTTGTATTCAGCCTTGAACTGCTCAGCTAATTCCTTGAGGTCAGCAGCAGTAAGTTCAACATCATACTGAACTCCTCTTTCTTCTTTCATCTTGTCGATGAGCTGCTCGAAGTACTTCTTACCAACTTCCATAACAACGTCTGAGAACATCTGGATGAAACGTCTGTAAGAGTCATATACGAAACGCTCGAACTTAGGATCAGGGTTACCAGCGATCATAGCTGCTACTACCTCATCGTTAAGACCAAGGTTAAGAATTGTATCCATCATACCTGGCATAGAAGCACGTGCTCCTGAACGAACAGAAACCAAAAGTGGATTCTTCAAATCGCCAAATTTCTTGCCGTTGATCTCCTCCATTTTCTTAACGCCTTCCATAGCCTGTGCCATGATCTCGTCGTTGATCTTGCGTCCATCCTCATAATACTGAGTACAAGCCTCTGTTGTGATTGTGAATCCCTGTGGTACTGGAAGACCGATTTCAGTCATCTCAGCAAGGTTGGCACCTTTACCACCAAGAAGATTACGCATGGTCATGTTACCTTCACTGAACATGTAAACCCATTTGTTTGCCATTTTTATTTCCTCCTAAAAAATACTTTGTGCCTCTTCTAGTGCCCCATCGGGCACCCGTATGACACTCCACTCCGTGTGCAAGTCGCACATAATTGATTTTAGCATAATTTCTAATTTATTCAATATGAAATCGACTTTATTATGATAAATTTATCCAAGAGACCAGACCATCTGCTTTTCTTTCTTATTGAATTTTCATAAATAAAACCTCTGCAATCAAAAACCAGCTTTTAAACACCCTTGGTCTAAAAAGCTGGTTATGAATACATCAAGCACTAAAAGCGGTACTTTCCACTACCGATATCTTTTATCTGCCCTTTCCAATAGACTGTTGCAGTTGCGTTGCAAGGAATTTGTACATCCAGGATATCATGTGTCCATTCCACGCTAATCGGTCCCGCTTCGCTGACATAAGTGCATTTACATTGTGTCAAATGGGCATCCACATTCGGATTGATGATAATGTGAGAATATCCCGGAGTATCTGTATCGATGCCTGCTACATGGCGGCAGATCCAATCATAAACACAACCAAATGCATAATGGTTATAGCTGATAAAAGCCCCCGTATGCTTGGCATCATCAGCGTCCCATCCTTCCCAGATAGTTGTCGCACCATGATCCACCTCATAGAGCCAGGAAGGTCTTTTCTCCTGCCACAAAATCTCATATGCCAATTTTTCTTCTCCTAGCTGGCAAAGTGTGTCCATCAAAAAAGGAGTGGCTAAAAATCCAGTGTCTAAACAATTTCCATTCTTTTTTACCAGAGAAATCAATTTTTCTTTATAGTTTTCCTTCAAATCATCCGGAACAAGATCAAATGCGAAGGCTAGAACATAAGCTCCCATCAAATAATCCGGTAACATATTGCGGCGAATGATTCCATCAATTATAGCCTGCTTCATCTCCAAAGCAATTTTGCCATAATAAGAAGACATCTCTTTCTCTTTCAAAATATTGCAAATTTCTTGCATTTTAACCATGGTCATATAGCCAAAAAACGGAGCAATATAAAAGGAAGACTCCTTGCACATGCCATATGGATCATCTGTTGTATTCGGTCTGCTTGGCACCAACCACTCTCCAAAATGGAAGCCGCTATCCCATATCTTTTCATCATATTCCTTTGGAATACCCCAAGTTCCCTGCTTATTTGAAGCCGTTCTTATAATATTATCTGCCCATTTCTTCATGGCATCATAATTGTCGATTAAGACACCAGTGTCCCCTGTCATTTGATACATATCATAAGACACCCATACAATGGCATCGCTCCATCCTGCCACACCGGTAATATCCTCATCTCCATATTTTTTGCACACATTTCTAAGTAAACCATCATATAACTGCATGTATGGAGAGACAATCATAACAGTACCATCTTCCTTCTGATCCACACGCACAGAATGAAGCCAACTTTTCAAAAATGGTGTCATCTGCTCATTTAACATTGCTGTTCTCGCATAAATCAGAATATCTCCTGTCCAGCCAGCCTTCTCTCTGGAAGGACAGTCAGTAGGAACAGACATCATATTGCTGTATTGAGACCAGCGAATATTTTGATACAAGCGGTTCAATTTATCATCAGAGCAGTGGAATTCCCCCGTATTCTCTTTTTGTGTTGTCAGTAAAACTGCAGTAAAATCTTCCTTTCTCGCATCCGGCATACCAATAACACGAATATATCGAAAGCCATGAAATGTAAACAATGCTTCGTGTTCTATCGGTTTGCCATTCGATATCACGGTATCTTTTTGCGGAGCAAACATGGTATTGATATAGTTACCATTTTCATCCAACGTCTCAAAATATTCGAATGTAACAGCCTGTCCTTTTGGCACATCTACATGAATTCTTGCTCTGCCAGCCATAACTTGACCAAAATCTACAATTGTCTCACCTGCCGGAGAAGAAAATACATCTACCGCTGGCAAAAGACGATAAGCAACAATAGGATTCATGGCTTGCGCATATAAAAACTGACAGCCGTAATCTTTTACTATAACCGGCATCTCCTTTTGTTTTTCCAAGGTGAAATCCTGTTTTTCTCCCTGATACAAATCAGAATATACTATATAATCCGTACGACAAGTCTCACTGCCATCAGAACAAAAAATGTCACTGCTTCCATCTTCATACGCAACATGCATCTGATAGATAACAGACGGCTCATCGTGATGATCTTTCATAACTGGTCTTGCCTGGGCACTAAAATACCAGCCGTCACCAACATACATCTCTATTGTGTTTTCATTATGTTGTAAAAGAGAAGTTATATCATAAACCTGATAATACATCAGACGATCATAAGGCGTAAATTCTGGCGCCAGTTCTCTGGCATCTGGGCGCTTTCCATTGACATACAAACGATATACCCCATGAGAACTTGCATATATTTGTGCAGATTTTACAGATTTTTCCAGCGATAATTTTCGAGTAAACATAACCGCCGGATAAGCGTTTCCAAATTTGTACTCATTTGCTGGTTCTCTGGTAAATGGACACTCTACCCATTTCGCCTTCCAGTCTTTCTTTTGTAAAAAGGCAGTCGAAAAAGTTGCTGGTGCTTCCGCTATATTTCCATGATTGTCCCATACCTTTACATTCCATATATAATTGGTGCGTGAAGAAAGTGCTAATCCCTTATAACTTATAAAACTTTGTTTAGAAGATTCTATTACACCGCTATCCCACAAAACCTCAGATTCATCTTTTACAATAATCTGATATTTTTTTTGTATTACATTTGATTCATCACTTTGTATTTTCCAGGAAAATTCAGGATTATCATCAATGATAGGATTTTCCTGGTGATTGACTTTCAATCCATATAATTTCATAACTCTCTATTTCCTTTCTACCTTGTTCCAAAAAGCGAATGCCCGGTCAACCCAGCCAACTGCCTCTGTATTGGTTCCCAAACCAAACCCATGACTTCCATGCTCTGGATGTTCATAACAATATGTAATATTTAACTTCTCTAGTTCTTTAACCAACTCCTGACTATTCCATATAGGCACCGTAGGATCATCTTCTGCCTGTACAACAAATGTAGGTGGATAAATTTCATTTACATGATGTTCAACATTGTAAACATCCACCTTACTTTCAGAAAAATCCCTGCCAAAATAACCTTCCAGCATCATTTCTTTTATTGGTGAAGGCATCAATCCTACTGTATCCCAGGCGTCAATAAGTGGATATGCCAAAAGCATTACTTCAGGCTTTTTTGCAGCGTAAACGGCATAGCCCAAGTGCGCGGTTCCCCAACATGCTGCCAAATGTCCTCCCGCGGAAAAACCACCCACTGCATAATGTTCCATGGAAATCCCAAGATTCTTTTCATTTTTTACGAGAAAATCATACGCAGCTCCCATATCTTCCATAGGTCGAGGGAACAACGTTTTTCCATCCGCTACACGATAATTCAAGCAAAAAACATCCACACCAAGTTCTGACAATCTTGCAGCTACCGGGAAAGATTCAGAAAGAGAACATACGGCTCCATAAGCTCCTCCTGCTGCAAGAATTGCTGTTTTTTTACTTTTCCCCGTACAATTTTTTGCAGGAAAATAAATAAGTTTGACGCATGCCTTATCCGGATTTTTTGCGATTTCCTCAGCGTCATACACATCAAATAAAACTTTTTTTTCGCTTGCGCAGATATCCTCCAAACGCTGCAGACCAAATACCATGTCCTCTAC
>CAVIOJ010000027.1:0-2664 GCA_963644225.1 Lachnospiraceae bacterium
TGCTGGAGGACTCAGCACCGAAAGAGACGTTTCTTTTAAATCAGGAGATATGGTTTGCAAGGCATTGCGCCAGTTAGGACACCAGGTTTTACTCTTAGATGTTTTCCTGGGCTACCATGATACGGAAGAAGATGTATCGGATATTTTTTCACATACACAAGAAGCCAGCGTCAAGGTTTCTGATATTCCTACAGAAGCACCAGATCTTGCGGCTGTTCGTGCTTCGAGAGCGGACCAGTCCAATTGCTTTTTTGGCCCGAATGTCATCGCAATCTGCCGCATGGCTGACGTGGTATTTATGGCTCTCCACGGAGAAAATGGTGAAAATGGCAAGGTCCAGGCGGCCTTTGATTTATTTGGAATCAAGTATACTGGCAATGGCTATCTAAGCAGCGCGATTGCCATGGACAAGGGTATTGCGAAAAAGTTTTTTGTGAGTGCAGGAATTCCTTGCCCACAGGGATTTTCGTTGAATCGATGTGATATGGACAATCCGGTGATGCCACAGCGTTATCCGGTCGTTGTAAAGCCAGCTTGCGGAGGATCTTCCATCGGTGTCTCTATCGCCCATGATGATGCTCAGTACAGACAGGCCCTGCAGGATGCATTCGCCTGGGAAGAGGAAGTGGTAGTTGAGGACTATATCGCGGGACGCGAATTTTCCGTTGGCGTCATTGAGGGAAAGGCCCTTCCGGTTATTGAGATTGCCCCTATCCAGGGATTTTATGATTACAAAAATAAATATGCAGCAGGCAGTGCTGTGGAGACATGTCCGGCTGAGCTTCCAGAGGATGTCACCAAGCAGATGCAAAAGTATGCAGAGGATGTAGTTTGTGCTTTAGGACTTGAGACATATTCTCGTATGGACTTTATGTTAAATGAAAATAATGAGATTTTCTGCCTCGAAGCCAACACACTTCCTGGCATGACTCCTACCAGTCTGCTTCCACAGGAAGCTCAGGTGGTGGGCGTTGACTTCCCGACACTTTGTCAGAAGATTATCGATATTTCTTTGGAGAGATTTTAACTCAATCGAATTTTTTTGCATCGACTGAGCTAAACACTCCGAAGCTATGCGTATTAGAAGGTAGATTATTATGAAAAATATGACTTTGGAAAAAATTGCATCTGCTGTGGGTGGAAAACTTTTTGCCCCGGAAGGATTTGTGGACAGGGAAGCGGCTGGCCTTGTGATTGACAATCGCCAGGTGGAGACCGACTATATCTTCGTTCCTATCAGGGGGGCCAAGGTAGATGGACATACTTTTATCGCTGATGCCTTTAAAAAAGGTGCCTTGGGTGTATTTTCTGACCATGTTTTGGACGAGGCAGATGGCCCTTATATTTTGGTAAAAAATACCGAGCAGGCCCTCAAGGATGCGGCCGCTTATTATAGACAGCAACTCGATGCGGTCATTATTGGCATTATCGGAAGTGTGGGCAAGACCAGCACAAAAGAGATGGTTGCTTCTGTGTTAGAACAGCATTTTTCAGTGTTAAAGACCCAGGGGAATTTTAACAACGAGATTGGTCTTCCACTTACTCTGTGCCGCATCAGGCCAGAGCATCAAGTGGCTGTGGTAGAGATGGGGATTTCGGATTTTGGCGAGATGGATCGGCTTGGAACCATGGCAAAACCAGACATGGTGGTTATGACCAACATCGGCCAGTGTCATTTGGAAAATCTCATCGACAGGGATGGTGTCCTTCGGGCAAAGACAGAGGTCTTTTCTCATATGAAAGAGGGAGGTCGTCTGATTTTAAATGGCGATGATGACAAACTGCGTATCGCTGATACCAAGGGATTGCAGGCCTATTATTTTGGAGAGGATGCATCTCTTTGTCAGTATAGTGGAAGTTTGCTTGATAGCCGTGTGGATGGAGTTCGCATTTCTCTTAAGACTCCTAATTGGCAGGAGGAAGTGGATATACCGATTCCTGGAGAACACAACTTACATAACGGCCTTGCTGCAGCAGCGGCAGGAGACTTGCTTGGCATGACAAAGGATGAGATTTTAGCGGGCCTAAAAGGTGCCAAGACCATCGCTGGCCGCAATAATTTTATCGAGGCCAATGGATATACGGTGATCGACGATTGTTACAATGCAAACCCGGTTTCCATGGCGGCTTCTATCTCTGTTTTGAGCCATGCAAAGGGGCGCAAGGTGGCTATACTTGGCGATATGGGAGAACTCGGTGCGGATGAAAAAATCCTCCACTACAATGTGGGAAAAGAGATTTTAAAAAATGACATCGACTTGCTTTTGACAGCAGGACCTTTGTCAAAAGAGATGGTTCGTTGCGTGCAGGAAGAAGGCGCAGGCAGCGCGACTCGCGCAATAGCCTACGAGGATAAGGAAGCCTTGGAAGCAGATCTGTTTTCTCAGATAAAAAAAGGAGACACCATATTAGTTAAGGCGTCTCACTTTATGAACTATCCAACTATTGTAAAAGAAATTACAAAATAATATCGAAACTAGTCGTTAGAGAGCATGTCGGAGATTACAGATTGTGTGTAAGCGCCGACGTGCTTTTTTTCTTCTGGTGAAAGGTTGTCGAGATAAATCGGCTTTCCGTAACGAATGACGACAGTGGCTTTTTTTACAAATGGCATGTGGTTTCTTACGATATCGTCAGTTCCCGAGATGGCTACCGGTATAATAG
>CAVIOJ010000028.1:0-3459 GCA_963644225.1 Lachnospiraceae bacterium
CCTCTAAAATCTCGAGTTCATTTTCCTGTGCAACTTTTTTTGCAATTTGAGCAACTCTAAAAAAATGATCTAAATCATGCCTGCAATATATTCTATTTTTTTCTAATTCCAATAATCTTTCATAAGCCGAAATATAGGCTCCATTTTTAAGTAAACGCTCTTTTGCATTCATATAATAATTACACCAAATCAAAAAATCGCTGAACTAGTCTGTCGTCTTCGGCAAACTTGCCACGAGTGACATATGTAACCGTCTTGCTTCCTGGCTTTTTTATTCCACGCATTGTCATACAAGTATGCTCTGCTTCTATCATGACCATAACGCCAAGAGGATGCAACTCGTCATTGATGGCGTCTGCAATCTGGGCTGTAAGCTGCTCCTGCAACTGCGGTCTTTTGGCAAAGACTTCGACAGTGCGAGGAATTTTACTAAGACCAACCACTTCATCTTTTGGAATATAGGCCACATGAACTTTTCCAAAGAAAGGAAGTAAATGATGCTCACAGGTACTGTAAAAGGTGATATCCTTTTCCAAAATCATCTCGTTGTTGGCTGCATGAAAACGCTTTGACAGTGGCTCTTTTGCATCTTCATAAAGACCGCCAAAAATCTCTTCGTACATACGGGCAACGCGATCAGGAGTATCAAGTAAACCTTCGCGATTTATATCTTCTCCTACACCTTCTAATATAAGTTTTACGCCTTCTTTTATTTTTTCTCGATCAAACAAAGCTATTTCTCCTCAAAAAAGTCATGCACTATTTTTTTGAAAGCCCCTAAGTAGGATAAAGAACCAAAAGCTAACAAGGTATCATCGGAAGTCTTGATTGCTTCATCTAGTGCCTCTTGCAAAGAATCACATGCTACTGCAGAAAATCCGGCAGAACAAATGGTATCTGCCAGTTCTTTGGCCGAAAGTGCTCTAGGGCTATCAGGTGTAACGGTAAAAATATGAGACGCCATAGGAAGTAATTCAATCAACATCTGCTCATACTCTTTATCCGCAAGCACACCTATTATATAGGTTATATTTTTATTTGTAAAATAATCATGAATAGTTTTTTTAAGTTCTACCATAGCTGGCAGGTTGTGAGCCCCATCCAAATAAATATCAGGATTCGATGCGATTTTTTCCATGCGCCCCGGCCAATATGCTTTTTTTAGTCCTTCTCTAATTGACTTTTCGCTAAAATGAATGCCTATATTTTGCAAGAGCAGGATAGTCTCTAATACCAATGTGGCATTTTGAAGTTGGTAAGAACCAGACAAATTGACTTGCAAATCACAAAACTCTTTATAAGAGAATACCAAAGGATTATTTGACTTGCAGCAAATATCATTTTTATCTACGAAAAAAAGCTTGCTCTTTTGTTTTTTTGCCTCATGCTCTAAAACATTGGAAACTACTTCTTCCTGATAGGTGCTTACACAAAGACATCCCTCTTTCATTATTCCTGCTTTATTTTTAGCAATTTCAGCTATATCTTGGCCCAAAAATTGCATGTGATCTCTACCGATGGAAGCAAAGATGCTGCAGACATTATGAGAATAAACGTTGGTGGCATCAAGACTGCCACCCATTCCCGTTTCAATAAGGACATAGTCACAGCCCATTTCATAAAAGTATAAATATGCTAAAGCAGTTTCTACCTCAAAAATCGTAGGAAAGAAATTATGGTATGATGCAACATTTTCCCAGGCGCACTCCAAGCGGTGCAAGTAAGAAGAAAAAGTGTCATCATCAATAAATTTTCCATCAATGGAAAAACGCTCCTGATAGCAAAAAACAGCTGGGGAAGTATATTTTCCGACCCTATATCCTTCTTCGATGAAAATAGATTCTAACATACACAAGCAGGAACCTTTTCCGTTGGTTCCTGCTATATGAATAATTTGCAATTTTTCTTGGGGATTATCCAATTCATTCATCAAGGCCTGCATGGATTGAAGACCCAGGATACTCCCTCTTTTTTCAATTTTTTCCAAGAAAAGTTTGGCTTTTTCATCCAATGCCATTATTTTTTGACACCTTTCGTATCACGATTTCCGATATGTAGACGATTCAAATAAACGTCTTTGCCTTTGACCTTTATAGTACCGCCCTCACCATTGTGCAAAAGATAAACTGCCTGAAGGCTATCTTTGTCAGCCAGTCGCATACCGCGAACACCAATAGCTCCCTTTTTCTTCTCTGGGATAGTAGCGGCATCGATACGTAAAAACATCTCTTTTTGGCTTTGCATAACAAGTGTGTCCTGGTCTTCTAAAATGCCTACTAATAAAACCTTGTCATCCTCGGCAAGCTTGGTTGCCGCTGTGGTACGTTTTGCCACATCAAACTCGCCACCATCTACCAATTTCAACATGGAAGATGCTGTAGCAAAAATAACTTTTCTATCTTTTAACTGGCTAATAGATGCAATCAAAAGATTCTCTTCCTTGGATGCATCAAAATTGCTGACATTATCAAGAGGCTGTCCCTTGTCGCGGAACTTTCCAAATGGTAAATCCAAAACCTTAATCAAGTGCATTTGACCAGAATCGGTAAATAAGGCAAGTTTATCTGTATTTTTACAGAAAATAATCTGCTTACTCTCTGTATCAGCTGCTTCCTTATTTCTTTCATATGTAGGCATATCCACTACACGGCCATAAGAAAAACGATCAATCATAACTGCTACATCGATTTCTTCGATAGGTTTTTCCTCAACAACAGCTTCTGCCACATTATCAATGACAGTTTTTCTTTCCTTAGCGTACTCTTTTTTATATTCTTTTAATTCCTTCATAATGACTTTTGCCATGGAAGCACGATTCTCGAGAATATCTGTATATTCTTGAATGTTTTTCATGGTTTTTTCGTAGTCATTCATCAAAGCCTGGATTTCGAGACCAATCAGCTTATAAAGACGCATCTCAAGAATGGCAGTAGCCTGTCTCTCGCTAAAATGAAGTTTGGCAGCATCTATTTTTGACTGTTTGGATTTGAACTTGATATCATCTACGATACCATCTACCAAACAAGCCTTTGCCATCTTCATATCTTTGCTTCCACGAAGAATTTCAATAATCAAATCGATTACATCGCAGGCCTTAATAAGACCTTCCTGAATCTCTTTTTTCTGACGTTCTTTTGCTAAAAGGGTGGTATATTTTCTTGTAGCCAACTCGTACTGGAAGTTTACATGGTGACGAATAATAGGAACAATTCCCATGGTCTCCGGTCTTCCATCAACTACAGCTAACATATTTACACCGAAGGTATCTTCCAAACGTGTCTTTTTATATAAAAGATTACAGAGGTTGTTGGCATCAGCTCCTTTTCTAAGCTCGATTACGATGCGAATTCCCTCTTTGGATGTCATATTGGAAATATCTACTATGTCATTTGTCTTTTTTGTTTCAACAAGACTATATACATCATTTAAGAATTTACCAATATTTGCACCAATCATAGG
>CAVIOJ010000029.1:0-5817 GCA_963644225.1 Lachnospiraceae bacterium
TCAAAAAAGACTTTGTATACTTATGTGATTTTTATTATACGAGTGGGTAAAAACGATAGCAAGAATTGATAATTTTTTCACGTTTTTTGCAGAAAGAAAAACGGCGCACTTTCCGTGCACCGTTGCATTCTATCTTTTTTGTTTTACAATTTTTCTAAAACTGTCTTCGCCTCGGCAAGATGGTCATTGTCCACTGCAAAAATCTGTCCTGCGTCTGCTGCCTGGGCAAATTTTTGATCCATCGGCATCTTTCCAAGAACAGAAATGCCAAGTTCTTTTGCCACATCATCGATATGACTGTCTCCATAAATGTAGATCTTCTCGTCACAATTTGGGCACTGCACATAAGAGTAGTTTTCCACTACACCAAGGACTGGAATATCCATCATGCTGGCCATGTTGTAAGCTTTTTTCACAATCATCTGTACCAGTTCCTGTGGAGAAGTCACAATCACAATGCCATCTACTGGCAAAGACTGAAAGACGGTAAGCGGTACATCTCCGGTTCCAGGAGGCATATCAACGAAAAGATAGTCCAAATCTCCCCACTGTACTTCTGACCAGAACTGTTTTACTACTCCAGCGATAACCGGTCCTCTCCAGATTACTGGAGCTTCCTCGCTGTCCAAAAGCAAGTTGATGGACATAACCTTGACGCCATTGTCCGCTTCAATAGGAAAAGAACCATTCTCATCGCCTACTGCTGGTCCATGTACTCCAAACATCTTTGGAATAGATGGTCCTGTAATATCGGCATCCAAGATACCAACCTTATAGCCAGCTGCTGCCATCTGGCTGGCGAGCGATGATGTGACGAAAGACTTACCTACGCCACCTTTTCCGCTGACAATACCAATCACATGCTTGATATTTGCATTGACATTTGCCTCTGCTAAAAATGAAGTCTTTTTATTGGCTGATGCACATCCTGCGCAGCTTTCCTTTGAACATGATGATGCACTTGCGCACTCTTTTTTTTCTTCTGCCATATCTATATCCTCCCTTTTTTATACTTTTCTTAATAGGTCCATTGTAATGAATTTTACTTTCATATACAAATGTGTTCCTTGGAAAATGCAAGAAAGAATATCTCCTTGCTGTAAGTAGTAAGTAAAAATGAACACAATGAACATAACAAAACGAGCCGACACATGGCCGGCTCGCCTTTATGAAAATAAGAAATATTGGGAAAGCGAAATTATGCTAACTCAGCTTTGATAGCTTCGGTAAGAGCAGGAACGATCTTCTTTAAATCGCCTACAATACCGTAGTCAGCTACATCAAAGATTGGAGCATCTGCATCCTTGTTGATTGCAATGATGATGTCAGATTCTTCCATACCAGCTACGTGCTGGATTGCTCCGGAAATACCGATTGCAAAATATACATTTGGACGAACGGTCTTTCCTGTCTGGCCAACCTGATAATCCTGAGCCAACCAGCCATTTTCAACAACGGCACGGGAACAAGATACCATTCCGCCTAATACATCTGCTAAATCTTTTAACATCTGGAAGTCTTCTGCGCTTCCTACACCACGTCCGCCTGATACTAAGATCTTGGCATCCATGATATTTTCTACGGTTCCAACTGCCTTTACGATATCCTGAATTTCAACATACTTGTTGTTTTTGGTAAATCCTGGATTGTAGTTAATAACTTCAGCCTTTGCTCCCTTTACTGGAGCGATTTTTTGCATAACGCCTGGACGAACTGTAGCCATCTGTGGACGGTTGTCTGGGCAAGCGATAGTTGCGATGGTATTTCCACCAAAAGCAGGTCTTGTCATAAGAAGCTGACCATGTTTTTGTGTATCCTCTTTTCCAGCTGGAACTGAAAGTGGGAAGTCACCAATCTCAAGCATGGTACAGTCAGCTGTAAGACCAGTTTTAACTCTTGCAGAAACTGTAGGACCGAGGTCACGTCCGATAGCTGTAGCGCCAACCAACATGATCTCTGGCTTGTATTCATTGATAACAGAAGCAAGTGCATGTGCATATGGCTCTGTTCTGTAAGTCTCGAGTTCAGGATCATCTACCACGATAACCTTGTCGGCACCATACTCTGCCAAAGAATCTACAAGACCCTCTACCTTATGTCCTAAAAGAACAGCTGTAACGTCTGTTCCAAGATCTGCAGCAAGTTCTTTTGCCTTTCCGATTAATTCGAAGGCAATGGAACTAATTTCATTATCTACCTGTTGTGCATAAATAAATACACCCTTATATTCTTCTAATGCCATTTTATTCACCGTTTCCTTCCAAATTAGATTACGTGTTTCTCTTTTAATTTGTCTACGATATAAGATACTGACTCTGATGGGTCCAAAGTAACTTTTTCTCCAGCACCCTTGCGTACCTTATCAGATGCTTTTGCAATCTTGGTAGGAGAACCCTTAAGTCCAAGATCAGAATCATCTACATCCTTTAAGTCTGCGCGGCCCCATACGGTCACTTCTTTGTCATAGGCATCGAAGATTCCACCTGGTGTCATATATCTTGGTGTGTTTAATTCAGAAAGAGCGGTTACAAGACAAGGCATCTGTGCCTTTAAGATATGATATCTGTCTTCGTACTGACGCTTAACAACAACAGAGTCTCCCTCAATCTTGATGTCCTCAGCATAAGAGATTACTGGGATACCAAGATGCTCAGCGATCTGTGGTCCAACCTGTGCTGTATCTCCATCGATAGCCTGACGGCCTGTGATAATCAAATCATAATCGATGTTTCTAAGTGCACCGGCGATAGTTGTAGATGTAGCCCATGTATCAGCTCCACCGAGTACTCTATCTGTAACAAGGATAGCATTGTCAGCGCCCATAGCCATAGCTTCACGAAGTACATCATCTGCCTTTGGAAGTCCCATGGTAAGAACGGTAACTTCTGCACCTGTTGCATCTTTAATCTGAAGTGCTGCCTCTAAACCAGCCTTGTCGTCTGGGTTCATAATGGCAAGCATTGCTGCTCTATCAAGTGTTCCATCTGGGTTGAATTTTACGCCGCCCTTTGTGTCAGGAACCTGTTTAATACATACTACGATTTTCATGTATTTATTCCTCCTATTCCTATTTCAGTAATGCACCAGAGATAACCATACGCTGAACTTCTGAAGTTCCTTCGTAGATTTCTGTAATCTTGGCATCTCTCATCATACGCTCTACGTCATATTCACGGATATATCCATATCCACCAAAGAGTTGAACAACCTCAGTTGTAACAGCCATTGCTGTCTCAGCTGCAAAAAGTTTTGCCTTGGCAGCTTCTACTGAATAAACCTTCTGATTTGCTTTTGCCATAGCAGCCTTGTATACAAGAAGCTGTGCTGCTTCTACGCGGGTAGCCATGTCAGCAAGTTTGAACTGTGTATTCTGCTGCTGAGCGATAGAACGACCAAACTGCTTTCTTTCTTTTGTATAAGCGACTGCACGATCAAGTGCACCCTCAGCAATACCTAGAGCCTGAGCGGCAATACCGATACGTCCACCATCAAGAGTGTGCATAGCGATTGGGAATCCCTTGCCTTCTGGTCCGAGGAGAGCATCCTTTGGAATTCTGCAGTCTTCGAAGATAAGTTCATAAGTAGAAGAACCGCGGATACCCATCTTCTTTTCTTTTGTTCCAAATGAGAATCCTGGAGCACCTTTTTCTACGATAAATGCAGAGAAGTTCTTTTTCTTTCTGCCCTTTTTGTCTTCTGTAATGCTTGTGATAGCGATAACGATATAAACATCTGCGACTTTACCATTGGTGATAAAGCACTTTGATCCGTTTAATACCCACTCGTCTCCATCAAGTACAGCCTTTGTCTGAGCGCCCTGAGCGTCTGTACCAGCACCTGGCTCGGTAAGTGCGAAAGCACCAAGTTTTTCACCTGTTGCCAAAGCTCTTACGTATTTTTGCTTCTGGTCTTCTGTTCCGTAGGTCATGATAGGATCAATACAAAGAGATGTATGTGCTGAAACAACTACACCTGTTGTAGCACAAACCTTTGATAATTCCTCAACACACATAACATATGTCAAAGGATCACAGCCCTGTCCGCCATATTCCTTTGGTACTGGGATTCCCATGAATCCACTTTTTGCCATCTTGGCAACTGTAGCAGCTGGGAACTCTTCTGTCTCATCTACTTCCTGTGCAAGAGGCTTTACTTCTGTTTCTGCAAACTCTCTAAATAAAGTACGCGCCATTTCATGTTTCTTATCTAAACCGAAATCCATGTTCTTCATTCCTCCGTCTTTCTTTTCATTCTATTCAAGGATTGCCCCGCCAAAAGACGGGGCTCTTCATATCAAAATTACTGTGCGTCTACTGGTGTCTTTGTGCGATCTGGATTGTATACATAGAATCCCTTGCCGCTCTTAACACCCAAGTTGCCGCCACGAACCATCTTGCGGATGAGTGGGCATGCACGATACTTGCTGTCTCCTGTCTCTTTGTAGAGAACATCCATAATAGCAAGGCAGATGTCAAGTCCGATGAAATCGCCGAGCTCTAAAGGTCCCATTGGATGGTTTGCACCAAGCTTCATAGCTGTATCGATACCAGCGATATCAGAAACACCTTCCATCTTGATGAATGCTGCTTCGTTGATCATTGGGATAAGAATTCTGTTTACAACAAATCCTGCTGCTTCATTTACCTGAACAGGAGTCTTGCCGATTTCCTCAGAAATCTTTTTGATAGCATCAACTGTCTCAACTGGTGTGTTCACACCTGCGATAACTTCGATGAGTTTCATACGGTCTGCAGGGTTGAAAAAGTGCATACCAACCATTGGACGGCTAAGTCCATTACCGATCTCTGTGATAGAAAGAGATGATGTGTTTGAAGCGAAGATACACTCTGGCTTTGCAATCTTATCAAGCTCTGCAAAAGTTGTCTTCTTTACTTGCATATCCTCGAAAGCTGCCTCAACGATGAGGTCACAATCCTTGCAAAGGTCTTCCTTTAATCCTGGTGTGATTTTAGCAACGATAGCATCTACAGCTTCCTGTGTTAATTTTCCTTTTTCAACTAAACGAGCATAGCCTTTTTCAATCTTGGCTTTTCCATTTTCAGCCCATTCCTGCTTGATATCGCAAAGTGCAACTTCATATCCATCAACCTGAGCAAAAGCCTTTGCAATGCCCTGTCCCATTGTTCCTGCGCCAATTACGCCTACTTTCATTTTGTTACCTCCATATATCTTTCTTATTTGTAAGGCCTGCTTTTCAGGCCTTACATATCATGTCAAAATCTTTTTAGTATTTTTCAACGATGGTTGAGCATCCCATTCCACCACCGATGCAAAGAGTAGCAAGACCACGGTTCTTACCTGATCTTTGCATCTCATGCAAAAGTGTAACAAGGATACGGCAGCCAGAAGCTCCAACTGGATGTCCAAGTGCGATTGCACCACCGTTAACATTTACCTTGCTCATATCGAAGTTCAAATCTCTTGCAACTGCGATTGACTGTGCTGCAAATGCTTCATTTGCCTCAACAAGATCGATATCATCAATGGTAAGACCTGTCTTTGCAAGTACCTTTTTAGTAGATGCTACAGGACCAACTCCCATGATCTCTGGCTCAACACCGCCAAGAGCTCCAGCTACCCATGTAGCCATAGGAGTAATACCAAGTTCTTTTGCTTTTTCCTCAGACATAACAACAACTGCTGCAGCACCATCATTGATACCAGAAGCATTACCAGCGGTAACAAGTCCACCTTCTTTTTCAGAGCAGCAACGAAGTTTTGAAAGAGACTCTGCTGATGTATCAGGTCTTGGGCCTTCATCTTTAACGAAGTCAACCATTTCCTTTTTAACCTTGA
>CAVIOJ010000030.1:0-1873 GCA_963644225.1 Lachnospiraceae bacterium
CCTCTTTTGCCTCTGTCTCATCAGCCTTTTTTGTGGTCTTTTTAGTAGTCTTTTTAGCTGGCTTTTTCTCTTCGGCAACTTCTGCAGTTTCTACTACTTCTTCTGCCACTTCTTCTACCATGACTTCTTCTTTTTTCTTTGCCATTTCGTTCCTCTTTCTATATTTTTAAAATTTCTATTAATCTATGGCCAAATGCACCTTCTGCAGAGCCTGTATGGTGTTTTTCTCCTCAATAATAAGGGTAAACATATTTGGATCTGCCGGGTCCATCTTTTTTCTTTTCTCTTCGTAACTGTTTCTCTTTACCTTGACCAGGGTCTCTCTTATGGCTTTCTCCCAGTCGGAATTTTCATCCATACCTTTTACAGAAGTATTAAACATCTGGGCAACCAGTCTCTGGTCTTCCTCATTCTCAAAGAACTTGTCCACGATGCGGCCAGGGTTTAGTGCCTCTCCACTATCAAACTGGGCAAAAAGTTCTTCCGCTACAGTATGATAGATTCCCTCGGTAAAATCTTCCGGATTAATATATGCCTTGATAGCCCTATAGATTTCCGGTTTTTCCACCATCCAGGTCAAAAGGAGACGCTGGGATTGCATCATGGCATCTTCCTTGGTCTTCTTTTTTTGAATGCCGGATTTTAACTGTCTAGCAGGCTCCGAAGAAATGAGTCCCTGCTTGGTACCAAGGTTGTTGACCATCTGTCGCAGATTGTCAAATCCCACCTGATATCTGTCGGCAACCGCTTCGATGTAGCTCTCCCGCTCGATCTGTTCCGGGAATTCCAAAATCCTCTTGGCAACTTCGTAAAAGAACTTACTCTTGCTCTCCGGATCCCTCAGATCATAATCGCGCTGCAGCATACGAATCAAGAAAAGGAAACTGTTTTCCGCCTCATCAATTCGCTTTTGATATTCCTCAGTGCCCAGGGCCTTGATAAACTCATCCGGATCCTTGTAGGGCTCCATGTTGATAATCTTACAGGTAATACCCGCTTCCTTTAGCATAGGAATAGCTCGAATAGCAGCATCCTGTCCCGCATGATCGGAATCATAAGAGATGTAGACATCCTTGCCAAGACGGCGAAGCATACCCACATGTCCACTGGTCAGAGCCGTTCCAAGAGATGCCAAGGCATTGTCAAAGCCCGCCTGATGCAAAGCGATAACATCCATATAGCCTTCGCACAAAATCACCTGTGGTCGTCTGGTTTTTCTGGCAAGATAAAAACCATACATGGTTCTGCTCTTGTTGAAAATCTCAGTTTCCGGGGAGTTTAGATACTTTGGCTCTCCCTCTCCCATGACACGACCACCAAAGGCTATCACCTTGCCATGCTCGTTCATGATAGGAAACATGGCTCGGTTCCAAAACTTGTCATGACCGCCACGCACTTCATCGATAACCACAAGTCCACTGTCTTTTAACAGTTCATCGCTATAGCCCTTACTCTTTAGGAAGCGATACAGGTCATCGCTATATTTGTCTGAATAACCCAGGCCAAACTTTTGCATGGTCTCCGGGGATAATTCTCGCCTGGTAAAATAATCCTTGGCCATCTTACCTTTATCACTGCGAAGCAAGCGGTAAAAGTATTCTGCGGCCAACTTGTTGATCTCGTAGAGCTGGTCTCTTTTTTCCCGTCTCTTCCTATCCTGTGGGCCCTCTTCCTGCTTTGGCAGGGCAACTCCTGCCCGGTCCGCAAGCATCTCTATGGCCTCTCTGTAGGAGACATTTTCATAGTTCATAATGAAACTAAAGACATTGCCTCCCGCATGACAACCAAAGCAGTAATACATCTGCTTGGATGGAGTCACGGAAAAAGAACCGGTTTTTTCTGTATGAAAAGGACAGAGTCCAAAGTAGGACGA
>CAVIOJ010000030.1:1883-3379 GCA_963644225.1 Lachnospiraceae bacterium
ACGATCCTTTTTTTTGTAAACGAACATACTGTGAGATGACGTCCACCACATCACTGCGAGACCGGACTTCCTCCACTAAGTCTTCGTCATAGTATGGCATTTTTTCACACTTTCTATCTAATTAATATCCATCTACCTGCCAAGACATAGGCATGAAAAATTCGTTGAATTTGGTGATGGCATACTGGTCTGTCATTCCCGCGATATAGTCACAGACTACTCGTTCCCGGTCCTCGCCCTGGTCTTCTAGCATACGTAAATACTTGCCCGGCAACAGCTCGATATGGTCCATATAATACTCATAGAGCTGGGTAATCATGCGCTGGGCCTTTACCTCTTCAGACTTGGCAACTGGATTTTTATATACATGATCGAACATAAAACGGCGAAGCTCATACATAGCCTCCTCCGTCTCCTTGGACATAGCAATCACATCCAAATCGTTGCGGCATTCCTTGTCCATGATGTCCATATTGTTTAGACTGCTTGTAATCACATCGTGAATCAGATGATTCAGACGCTCCCTGGTAGAAAAACCTATTTCTTTTCGAAGGTGCAGCGGAATGTCCTCCTCAGTAAGAATCTGTCCACGAATTGCATCATCTATATCATGGTTAATATAGGCAATTTTATCGGAAAAACGGACAATCTTGCCCTCCGGTGTATGAGGAGTTCCTGCGGTCTGATGATATAAAATACCATCTCTAACCTCCCAGGTAAGGTTTAGTCCCTGGCCCTCTTTTTCAAGGCGTTCCACGATACGAACGCTCTGCTCATTGTGCTTGAATCCCAGGCTACAGAGTTCATTTAGAGTACGCTCTCCAGCATGTCCAAATGGTGTATGACCCAGATCATGTCCTAATGCAATAGCCTCCACCAAATCCTCATTTAGACGAAGAGCCTTGCCTATGGTTCTGGCATTCTGTGATACCTCTAGGGTATGGGACATACGAGTCCTATAGTGATCTCCTTTTGGTGTCAAAAAAACCTGAGTCTTATTTTTTAGGCGGCGAAAAGACTTGCAATGCAAAATTCGATCCCTATCCCTCTGAAATACAGGACGAATATCACACTGAGGCTCATCTACCTGTCTGCCTTTTGAGTTTTGACTAAGGGTAGCATATGGGCTTAAAGTACTACGCTCCATATCCTCCATTTTTTCTCGGATTGTCATAATGACTCCTTTCAAAAAAAAGCACTCTCAATTACTAAATTACGCACAAAATCCCCATTTCCTTTTTTTCATTTCAATTTTTTTGCATTTTTTAAAAAAGTTCCATAAAAATGCAAGGCCGTCCCTTCCTTTGATAACAAATAAGGATTTGCGTCGTCAGGCGTCGGCACGCACAGGGCCCAGGCTTGCAGGCCAAACATTTCGGGCAAATTGCGTTAATTTGTTAGGTATCGATTTGAGGCTTGGGGTTTGTGTACATTTAAAGCTGAAGACTTGCGACGCGTCGTCCGCCTGGGGCATACGCTTTCAGGAAGCTCTTAGT
>CAVIOJ010000031.1:0-22303 GCA_963644225.1 Lachnospiraceae bacterium
GTCATGCAGGTGCGTGGAACTTTTGACAAAAAATGAAAAAAAGACGACAGCAACATTTTTTCTTATGACAGCTATAATCGGCCTCTCGCCTTGGATTATGGTTCCTTATTCCGATATATTTTCTCTTTGGATGCCGGTGCTGTCTTTTTATCTTTTGCTCCGTTTCAGAGCAAGTGAAAGAGTCGGAGAAAGAGCTAGTGAGAGAGCCAGCGGGAGAGCCAGCGAGAGAGCCGGTGAAAGTGCCAGTGAAAAATCAATTTCGCTGGGGAGATATTTTCTCATTTTTCTGCCGCTTACTCTGGGAATACTAGTGAAGTATACCAACGTGATTTTGCTGATTGCGGAAGCCTTCTTACTGCTAGTGGAAAAAATCTTTCCTTGCGCCTTACAAAATCCTATATTACAGCAAAACTATAGATTCAGGAGAACAGAGGATAATCAAGTCCACAATAAATCACAATATAATCTAGACTGTAAAAAAGCACAGTCTAACCAAGCCTGTAAACAAATACAGTACAGCCAGAACTGCAAAAAAGCACTGGCAGAGACGGCAAGGCTTCTTCTCGCCCTCCTTCTTTCCTTCGCTGCCCTTTGGGGATTGCGGACTCTTACCTATAGCAGTTTGCATTTTCAGCGAAACGAGGCCTTGGAAAAAACTTCCATGCATTATCTTTACATGGGAGCAAACGAGGAGACTTCCGGCCAGTATAACGTGGCTGACAACGATTTTACCGATTCATTTTCTAGTGCATCCGAAAAGAATCAGGCTGATTTGAATGGAACCATAGAACGCTTACAGAGCATGGGATTTCTCGGCACCATAAAACATATCATCAAAAAGACGGATTACAATTTTAACAATGGCTTGTTCGGCTGGGCCAGGGGAGCGACTTTTGTTGAAAAAATCCCACAAAGAGACGGCGTCATTGCCGGATTTTTGCGCGACTTATATTACCCAGATTCTACCGCTAATGATGGGGCCGACTTTGGATGTGGGGGCAGATATTTCCCTGTCCTTGCCCAAATTTTCCAGATCATCTGGCTTGGAATTTTAACACTTGACCTTCGCGCCTGCTTTTTGACGAGAAAAAAGGCAAGCCTTGAAATCCGGATTCTAAAGTTGACACTTTTTGGACTCTTTTTGTTCCTTACGATCTTCGAGTGCAATGCCAGATATCTGATCAGTTACTTACCACTGTTTGTGATTTTGTCATCCTTGCCTACTAAGATCCAGACCACGAACTAAACCACATATTAAAAAATTAAAACTTTCGAATAATCCTTGCTTACTTAAACTCGGGCTTAGGGTTAAACATCCGCGATTGAGTCTAACCTTTTAGCAGACGAAAAGACACAACATAGGAGCAACCATGTCACAAAAAACAAGAAATACTGCCCTCGATTTTGCCAGAGGTTTTGCAATTTTATGCATGATTTTTGACCATATCTACGGCAAAGGAAAATTCATCACATCATTTCATATGCCGCTCTTTTTCATCATCAGTGGATTTCTGTTAAAAGAAGAAACGATAGGACTGACCGTTAAAAAAAGAGCGAAGGGTCTGCTTTGGCCCTACCTTAAGTATGCACTTTTGGCTGTAGTCGTAGGGCTGATAAAAAATGCACTTTATTATCATTTGTCGTCTCGCCAAAATTTGGTTTATGCCGTCACAAAGACGGTAAATATTTTCCTTGGCAAAGACATCTGGCTTCTTTGGTTCTTGCTGGCTCTTTTCGAGGCTACGATGATTTACGTTTTGATTCAAAAGATTACGAAAAAGCCGGCGCTTCGACTGCTTTTATCAGCCATTGTCTCCCTGGTCGGATTTTATTTTTCGATGACTACAGGAACCGAAACACCATATTATCTGGATCAGGGATTGCTTTCCGTACTTTTTCTTGCGGTGGGAGATTTTGCCAAGAAAGTGGATTTTTCCCATATGAAAAAATCAGTAAAAATTCTCTCTTTGATTTTTGCCGCAATTATCTGGGCCCTTGGTATCCACTACGGAATTTTTGTCATGGCTCTTCGAGTTTTTAAAGGATTTCCACTTTCCTATATCTCTGCTATTGCAGCTACTTACGTTGTGGTCATGCTGTCCGATATTTTTGCAAAAATTCCTCTTCTTGGACCTTTTATAATCTGGTGCGGCGGGACCACCTTGGAGTGGCTTTGTTTTGGCAATATTTTCCGGCAATTCAGTAATTGGGCGAGTATCTGCAGATCTTTTGGCGTAGAAAATTATTTTTTCATGTTTCTGATACAGGCGGCCATCATTACTCTTTTTGTATGGCTTGTGAAAAAGGGAAAAACACTTGCCCGGAAATCTTGTTTTTTCGGCAAAAAATGGCATAATAGAGGATAGAGTTACAAAAGAAAAAGTCGGGTTAGTATTACCTGATTAGGAGGAAGATTTTTTACATGAAGACTTATGGAGTGATTATGGCAGGCGGCGGCGGAACCCGTTTTTGGCCACTGTCTAGAGCGCAGGAGCCAAAGCAGCTTCTCAACCTTAGCGGCAAGGACCTGATGGTCAACGAAACTATCGACCGCATCGCCACCTTTACTGACAAAGACGATATCTTTATTGTTACCAATGAGACACAGGTTCCAAAGATGCGACAGGCTACCGAGGGACGCATTCTTTCCAACCATATTTTGGCAGAGCCTTCTGCCCGCAATACATCAGCCTGCATTGGTTATGCGGCCTTAGAGATTGTGAAAAAATATGGCGATGGTATTATGTGTATTTTCCCATCAGACCACTTTATCAAGAACGAGCCTGAGTTTACGAGAGTTTTAAAAGAAGCGATAGCCATTGCTGAAAAAGAAGACAAGCTCATTACTCTTGGTATCACACCTACTTTCGCTTCTACAGGATACGGTTACATCCGCTTCGACAAGTCGGATGAGGCCTATGCGAAAAAGGTAGTGGAGTTCAAGGAAAAGCCGGATGAAGCTACAGCAAAGTCTTACGTGGAAAGCGGCGAGTACGCATGGAACAGCGGTATGTTTATCTGGAAAGCATCTACGATTTTGCGTGCTTTTGATGAGCTTTTGCCGGATGTGGCTGCTTGTCTAAATGAGATTGGAGATGCCATGGGAACTGATGCGGAAGCCCAGACGATTGCTCGCGTCTACCCTACCATTCCTAGTATTTCCATTGATTACGGCATTATGGAAAAATCGCCAGATGTTTTGGTTATTTCCGCTGAGTTCGGTTGGAATGACGTGGGAAGTTGGGACAACCTTGGCGTATTATATGATGCGGATGCAGCAGGCAATGTGATTGCTGCCAACCATATCGGTATCGACACCACAGACAGTATTATCTACGGCAAGAAGCGCTTGATTACCACTATCGGTGTGGACAATCTCATCGTGGTAGAGACAGATGACGCCATCTTGGTATGCGACAAGAATCGCGCTCAGGATGTTAAAAAGATTGTTGACGAGTTAAAGGATCGAGGAGAGACACAGTTTCTCTAAAAATAAAATTATCTTATGACTAAGGAGGACTTTTATGAGCTACAAAGATATTTACCAGGATTGGTTAGCAAATCCATATTTTGACGAGGAGACAAAGGCAGAGCTTCGTGCTATCGAAGGAGATGAGAAGGAGATCGAGGATCGCTTTTATCGCCAGTTAGAGTTTGGTACCGGCGGACTTCGTGGAGTTATCGGTGCTGGTACAAACCGCATGAATATTTACACTGTTCGTCAGGCAACACAGGGACTTGCCAACTACATCATCTCTCAGAATGCACAGGACAAGGGTGTAGCGATTGCCTATGATTCACGTATCATGTCACCTGAGTTTGCAAAAGAGGCTGCTCTTTGCTTGAATGCCAACGGCATCAAGACCTATCGTTTTACCAGCCTTCGTCCTACTCCAGAACTTTCTTTTGCAGTACGCAAGCTTGGATGTACTGCTGGTATCGTTGTGACAGCCAGCCACAACCCTAGAGAGTACAACGGTTACAAGGTATATTGGGAAGACGGTGCTCAGATTACACCACCACATGATGTCAACATTTTGGCAGAAGTAGCAAAGGTTACTTCTTTTGACATGGTAAAGACTATGGACGAGGCTGATGCCAAGGCAGCTGGTCTTTACAACGAAGTAGATACCGAGATTGATGACGCATACATGGTTGAACTTAAAAAGCAGTCTATCCATCCAGAAGTTATCTCTGAGATGGCATCTGATTTTACCATTGTATACACACCACTTCATGGAACTGGCAATATCCCAGTTCGCCGCGTCTTAAAAGAGCTTGGATTTGAAAAGGTATATGTTGTTCCAGAACAGGAGCTTCCAGATGGCAACTTCCCTACCGTCTCTTATCCAAACCCAGAGTCACCAAAGGCATTCGAACTTGCTCTTAAACTTGCAAAAGAAGTTGATGCAGATATCGTTCTTGCTACAGACCCAGATGCTGACCGTCTTGGCGTATACTGCAAGGATACCAAGACTGGCGAATATGTTTCATTCACAGGTAATATGTCTGGTATGCTGATTGCTGAGTACATCTTAAAAGAGCGCACAGCTACAGGTACTATGCCAGCCAACCCAGCATTGGTTGAGACCATCGTTACCACAGATATGGCAAAAGTCATTGCAGAGGCATACGGTGTAAAACTAATCGAAGTTTTGACAGGATTCAAATTTATCGGCGAGCAGATTCGTCTCTTCGAGCAGAACAATACATACAACTATGTATTCGGTTTGGAAGAAAGCTACGGCTGCCTGACAGGAACTTATGCAAGAGACAAGGATGCCTGCGTTGCTGTTATGATGCTTTGTGAAGTTGCATCATGGTACAAAAAGCAGGGCAAGACTCTTTGGGATGCTATGCTTGATATGTATGAAAAATATGGCTACTTCAAAGAAGGTCTTGAGACCATCGAACTCAAGGGAATGGATGGAGCAGCTCAGATTCAGCAGATGATGGCAGATGCCAGAGAGAACCTTCCAACACAGATTGGCGATTACAAGGTACTTGCAGTTCGTGACTACAAGGCGGATGTCAGAACAGATATGGCAGATGGAAGCAAGGCTCCTACCGGACTTCCAAATTCCAACGTTTTGTACTATGAGCTCGAGGACAACAGCTGGTGCTGTGTTCGCCCTTCTGGTACAGAGCCAAAGATCAAATTTTACTTTGGTGTCAAGGGAACTTCTCTTACAGATGCAGAGGAAAAACTTGCAGGCTTACAGAAGGCTATGATGGCTTTATTCTCATAAGATAGATATATGAATTGAGTGAACTATGAAAAAATTAACCATGGTAGTTCCTGCTTATAACGAAGAAGAGGCCCTCCCCATTTTTTATGAGGAGGCCTCTTCCGTTGAGGCGGAATTGAAAGAAGTAGAAATTGAATATTTATTTGTGGATGATGGTTCGTCTGACGGTACCCTGTCGGTTCTTCGAGAACTCCACAAGAAGGATTCCAGAGTTCGCTACATTTCCTTTTCCAGAAACTTTGGCAAGGAAGCGGCTATTTATGCGGGACTTCAAAATGCCACGGGAGACTATGTGGCAATTTTGGATGCAGATTTGCAGGATCCGCCTTCGCTCTTGCCTGAGATGCTTGCGGCTATTCGTGATGAGGGATATGACTGCGTGGGATCTCGCCGTGTCACCAGAAAGGGAGAGCCACCAATCCGCAGCTTTTTTGCTCGCATGTTCTATCGCATCATGAATAAAATCTCCAGCGCGGATATCGTAGATGGCGCCAGGGATTTTCAGCTCATGAACCGCAAAGTGGTAAATGCCATCCTCAGCATGGGAGAGTACAATCGTTTTTCCAAGGGTATCTTCGGATGGGTTGGTTACAAGAAAAAATGGCTGGAATACGAAAATATCGAGCGGTCAGCTGGAGAGACCAAGTGGTCTTTCTGGAAACTTTTCTTGTATGCTCTCGATGGAATCGTGGCTTTTTCAACCGCGCCACTTATCATTTCTTCCGTGATGGGACTGGTCTTTTGTCTGCTTTCTTTTATAGCAATTATATTTATTATCGTAAGGACACTTATCTTTGGTGATCCTACATCCGGTTGGCCATCTATGGTTTGTATCATTGTATTTATCGCCGGAGTACAGCTCCTTTGTATGGGGATTTTAGGACAGTATATGGCGAAGACTTATATGGAGACAAAAAGACGTCCGCTCTATCTGGTAGAGGAGACGGAAGAAGATTAGATGATTTTATCGCATTACCGTTATGACAAACTAAAAGAATATGAGTAAGGAAGTGCATTCGTATGAAAATTTTTGAAAATCTTGATGATATCAAGCAAAAGGCCAAGGCCTTGGAGGAAAAGGCTGGACAAAAAATTGGAGATATTGAAGACCGCATCGGCCAGAGTGTGGAGGCGGTAGAGGCCAAGGTGGAGCTGCCAGAGCACAATTTTAACCATTCGGATATCAACCGCAACAAGTTTATGCTTCACGGAAGTCTTGCTTCCCAGGGCTATGACTGGTGGTGGCATTCATTTACCGGACACCACAAGGAGACCGGCGAGGAGCGTGCTTTCTTCGTAGAATTTTTCACCATCAATCCGGAGCTTGGAGGAGCAGAGCCTGTTTTCGGCCAGCTGCCTGCCAATAAGGAAGCTGGTAAAAAGCCATCCTATATGATGGTAAAAGTTGGTTGTTGGGGAAAAAATCCTATCCAGTTGCACCGTTTTTTTGCCTGGGATGATGTGACGGTAAAAGAGGATGCTCCTTATCTCATCAGTGCGGACAACTGCTTCTGCTCAGAGACTAGAACTTTGGGTCTTGTGGAAGTGACAAAAGAGGATGCCGAGAATCATCCTGAGTATATGTCTGATGCCGGCAAGATATATTGGGATCTTACCATGGACAAGGAGATTACCTTCAATGTGGGTTATGGTGCCAGTGAACCACTTCGTGATGTGGATGCCTTCGAGATGTTCTGGCATTGTGAGGGTATGAAGACCGCTTTCGAGGGAAAAGTGGTAGTCAATGGTGAGGAATATATCGTTTCCAAAGAGGATTCCTACGGTTATGCTGATAAAAATTGGGGCAAGGACTTTACTAGTCCTTGGGTATGGCTTTCAGCTAGTGATCTTACCAGCAAAGTTACTGGAGAAAAGCTTGATGATTCCGCTTTTGTCATCGGCGGTGGTCGTCCAAAGGTAGGACCGATTGCCATGGAAAATAAACTTCTCGGAGCAGTGTGGTATCAGGGCGAGGCCTTCGAGTTCAATTTCTCAAAGTTTTGGACTCTCACCAAGACCAAGTTCAAATGCAAGGAATCCAAGCACAAGGTACAGTGGCGCGTGGTACAGGAGACACCGGTATCCAAGATGTGCACCGAGATTTCCTGCAACAAGGAAGACATGATCTTGGTAAATTACGAAGCACCTGATGGAAGCAAAAAGCACAATCGTCTCTGGAATGGTGGCAATGGTACAGGAAATATTCGTCTCTACCGCAAGAAACTCCATTTCAAATCCGAAGGCGTCAAGCCAAAATGGGAGTGGGAATTAGTAGACGAAATCGAAGTGGCACATGTAGGATGTGAATACGGAGAATACGATAACTAAGTCAATTGCTCTGCGAGAGTGCCAATCGTTTGGTGGACGATGTTTTAGCACCGACAGAGGATGAATATTTTGCAGAAAGTGGGGTATGACAATGAAGATTGGAATGTTAACAAGTGGTGGAGATTGTCAGGCATTAAATGCTGCTATGCGAGGCGTAGTAAAGGGGCTTAGTGCTAATGACAAGGATCTGGAAGTTTACGGTTTTTATGATGGATACAAGGGTCTGATTTACGGAAACTACAGACTTTTATCAAGCAAAGATTTTTCCGGTATTTTGACAGTGGGCGGAACCATCCTGGGTTCTTCAAGACAGCCATTTAAACTTATGGGAGTTCCTGATGAAAATGGTCTAAACAAAGTGGAAGCCATGAAGGAGACTTACTACAAGTTAAATCTCGACTGTTTGGTTATTCTCGGTGGAAATGGCACGCAAAAGACTGCCAACCTTCTGCGTGAAGAGGGATTAAATGTCATCCATCTGCCAAAGACTATCGACAATGATATTTATGGAACAGATGTCACATTCGGATTCCAGAGTGCTATCAACGTGGCTTGCAATGCCATCGACTGCATTCACACGACAGCCGCTTCCCACAACCGTGTCTTCATCGTAGAAGTCATGGGCCACAAGGTTGGCTGGTTGACTCTCTATGCAGGAGTTGCATCGGGCGCGGATATTATTCTTTTGCCTGAGATTCCATATGACATTGACAAGGTAATCGATGCTATCAATAAGCGCAAGGAGGCAGGTAAAGGCTTTACCATTCTTGCAGTAGCAGAGGGTGCGATTTCAAAAGAGGATGCTCTTTTGCCAAAGAAGGAATTGAAGAAGAAACAGGAAAAATCTCCATATCCATCTGTCTCTTACGAGATTGCAGCTTTGATTGGAGAAAGAACAGGTTCCGAAGCCAGAGTGACTGTTCCTGGTCATACTCAGCGTGGAGGAAGTCCTTGCCCATATGATAGAGTTCTTTGTACCAGACTTGGTTCTGCAGCTGCGGAAGCGATTTTGGAAAAAGACTTTGGATATATGATTGCCATGGTGAATGGTCAGACCAAACGTGTACCACTTGGTGATGTGGCAGGAAAACTCAAAATGGTAGATCCTGACTGCCAGATGATTCAGGAAGCCAAACGAATTGGAATTAGTTTTGGCGATTAGAAATAGAGGTGTAATACATGTCTTATACGGCATTATATCGTAAATTTAGACCCCAGGACTTTGATGATGTAAAGGGCCAGGACCATATCGTTACGGCCTTGCAAAATCAGGTAAAAGCCAACCGATTGGGACACGCTTATTTGTTTACCGGAACCCGTGGAACAGGTAAGACTACCGTGGCAAAAATTCTTGCCAAGGCGGTCAACTGTGAGCATCCGGTCAATGGCAGCCCTTGCAACGAGTGCGAGACTTGCAAGCGGATTTCCCAGGGAAGCAGCATGAATGTATTTGAGATCGATGCGGCTTCCAACAACGGTGTAGGAAATATTCGTGACATTATCGATGAAGTTGCCTATTCTCCTACTGAGGGTAAATACAAAGTTTATATCATAGACGAGGTTCATATGTTATCTCCAGGTGCTTTTGCGGCCCTGTTAAAAACTCTTGAAGAGCCGCCGGCCTACGTGATTTTTATCCTGGCAACTACTGAAGTACATATGATTCCTATCACTATTCTCTCTCGTTGTCAGCGTTACGATTTTCGCAGGATTTCCATTGATACCATTGCAAATCGTTTGCAGGATCTGATGGCAAGAGAAGAAATCAATGTGGAGGAAAAAGCCCTCCGCTATGTGGCAAAAGCGGCAGATGGCTCTATGCGTGACGCCCTTAGTTTGTTGGACCAGTGTATCGCTTTTTACCTGGGAGAGGATTTGACCTATGACAAGGTCCTGCAGGTACTTGGAGCGGTGGACAATGACATATTTAGTAAGCTTCTTCGATTCGTCATCGACAGAGATGTGACCGGGGCTATCGGTGTCTTGGAGGAGATGGTGATTCAGGGGCGAGATTTGCATCAATTTGTGGTAGAATTTACCTGGTACATGCGCAATCTCATGCTTGTAAAAAGTGACACCAACATGGAAGATGTCTTGGAGGTTTCCTCAGAACATCTGGCTCTTTTAAAGGAAGAGGCCAAGATGGTAGATGATGAGACCCTGATGCGATACGTTCGTATTTTTTCAGACTTGTCCAACCAGATTCGCTTGTCGTCTCAAAAGAGGGTGCTGATAGAGATTGCCCTTATCAAACTCTGCAGACCACAGATGGAGACAGACCAGGAGGCTTTGGTTGATCGTATCGGCGTATTAGAGGACAAGGTGGCAAATGGAGTTCCTCTTGTGGCCGCAGCTACACCCAGTACGGGGGCCACGCTAAGTCAGGGGCCCGTTGAAAAACAGCCACTTCCGAACGCTGTGCCGGAAGATATCAAACAGCTTTGCAGAGAGTGGAAACAACTGGTTGCCGGAGCGCCAATGCCTTTAAAGAGGGCCTTGAGCGCAGCACTTCCTACCGTGGATTCTCAAAATCCAGCTGAGTTGCTTTTGGTCTTTGATGAACCACCAGGAAGCAAGTCTATCAGTAGTAATATTTTGACGGATACAGGAAGTGAAAGTACGGTAAATGATTTTTACAATCTGATGGAGGAACACATTGGCAAGAGGGTATCTTTCAAGGTAAAGGTAAACGGTTCCAATGTACCAGCCAATCGCATGTATACTAACGCAGTAGATCAATATGCTGCAGAAAATAGCATTGAAATAGAAGAGGAGGACTTTTAAAAATGGGAAGAAGAGGCGGAGGATTTCCGGGTGGCGGAATGCCAAATAATATGAACAATTTGATGAAGCAGGCACAGAAGATGCAGCGTCAGATGGAAGAGGCCAGCAAGGCTTTAGAAGAGGAAGAAGTGACAGCAACTGCCGGCGGCGGTGTGGTAGAAGTGACAGTATCTGGTAAGAAAGAGATCACCAAGGTAAAGCTTGCTGAGGAAGTTGTAGACCCAGATGACATCGAGACATTAGAGGATTTGATCATGGCTGCAACCAACGAGGCTCTTCGTCAGATGGATGAGAAGGCACAGGCTTCTATGTCAAAAATCACTGGAGGTATGGGCGGAGGACTCCCATTCTAAATTTTTATGGATTACTACAGCAAGCAGATAGGAAAATTAATAAGTGAGCTGTCCACTCTCCCTGGCATTGGTGCAAAGTCAGCCCAGCGCTTGGCCTTCCACATTCTAGATATGCCGGTGGAGGAAGTGGAAGATTTAGCGAACGCTATGGTATCGGCCAGAAAAGGTGTGCATTATTGTAAGCAGTGTTACACCCTGACGGATGATGAGATTTGTCCGATTTGCGCCAATCCTGCCAGAAATGCCAAGACTATTATGGTTGTGGAAGATACCAGAGACCTGGCGGCCTATGAAAAAACTGGCAAGTATGAGGGCGTCTATCACGTACTCCACGGTGCCATATCCCCTATGCAGGGAATCGGACCGGCAGATATCAAGCTAAAAGAATTGATGCAGCGTCTGCAGGGCGATGTAGAGGAAGTGATCATCGCTACCAACTCCAGCTTAGAGGGTGAGACTACAGCTATGTACCTTAGTAAACTGATCAAGCCAACCGGCATAAAAGTATCCCGCATCGCCAGCGGAGTTCCCGTGGGCGGCGACTTGGAGTACATCGATGAAGTTACATTGCTCCGAGCACTTGAGGGAAGAACAGAGATTTAACTTTAGTCGAAATTTTATAGATCGCCTTTTATACCGACATCCAACCGTTAGATTTATAGGTCTAACTTTTGGAGCGGTATAAAAGGTGGTCTTTTTTTGTGCGAAAATCTATACAAAGGCTTTGCAGACTTGCTTAAGTTTTCTTGGAATGTCTCCGAAATATTAAATGTTACGAAGAGTATGTAAATTTTTATCAATAGATGAAACAAGAGTGTGTCCATGATTTTTATTAAAGAAAAAAGGGTAAAAATCATCTGGCAGTAATTTAAAAGAAAGAAAAAATAAGTATGCAGTTAGATCAGATTACGAAAACAAAATTGACAGATTTTATAGCTGGTTCTGAGAGTGCAAACCAGACAAATATGGTGCAAAAGGAAGAAAAAACATCAGGCTCTAAGACCCTTCGAACCATCACCATAAACAATCCTTCCTATAATTTGAATCAGCTGCAGCAGGATAGCCTTGCTGAGCAGTTAGAGGAAAAATTGGAGGAACCGACGGACGCTTCTCTATTGCACAATCAGATGGCAGTCTATGCAAATACCACCACTCCGGAAGAATTTAAAAAGATGCAGGAGGAGGGATTTGCACCGGAAGATATGGAGGCTACCACTATTGTGACAGTGACAGATCATATCAAGCTTGCGCTGGCAAAAGGCGGTGCAGACCTGTCTTCCATGGGCGGACTCTCTGAAAAGAAATTGGAAGCCATGACTACAAGTGCAGTGGAAAAAAATCAGGTTGAAGTGGCGATGAACAAGGCTTCCCAATTAGAAGGAGAACTCTCGTCGGAGTGCGCTGCCTATATGGTAAAAAATAATACGCCGGCTACGATTGACGGAGTATTCGAAGCAGTATATGCCACAGGTGAAAAAACAGAAACTACTGCCATGTCAGAGATTCCGGAGGATTTACAAGCTGCTGTGGGAAAAGTTTTGACGGATGCAGGTCTTGAAATCACAGAAGAAAATATGTCTGCTGCAAATGATCTGATGAGTCAAAATATTCCTCTGACCGAGGAGACTATCTCTTCCTATGTGGAGTTACAGGGAATTTCACTGGATTATACGACCGAGGAGATTTCAGGTCGTATGGTTGATGCCCTCTTAGAAGGAAAGGCGGCAGGAGAGGCCAGCCTTTTGCCGGGAGAGGATTTTTACAATCGAGCTGCCATCACCTATCAAAATCAGATGGAAGTCTTATCTGATATGGAACAAACTCTGTCGGATATCACATCCAAAAGAGCGGTAGAGGAAGCTCGCATGCTTATGAGCGTGGAGGCAAATTACAGCCTGCTAAAGCAGGGAATTTCCATCGACACCATGTCTATTCAGGAGTCTATCGATGCTCTTCGCGGATTGGAAGAGGATTATCTTGCCAAGATGTTTGGAGGCGCGGTTGAGGATGCTGCTTTGCAAGATGTAGCATTGTCAGACCCAACTGATCCTTCTGTAAGTGATGGCAATCAAATTTCTCTCTATATAGAAAATTACAAAAATGTCATGTCCGCAAGGGAGACCATTAGCATTGCGCCTATTTCTTTTGTGGCAAATATCACAGCCCTTGAAAAAATGAATTTGCAGCAGGTGGGCGATCTTGCAGCAAGCGAACTCGCTAAAATAACTGGCGATGAAGAAAGTGAAAATGCATTTGCTAAAATTATGGGCGATTACAAAATCGAAAATGAACTTGCTAAAATAACTGGCAATGAAAAAATCGAAAATGCAATCGCTAAAACAACTGGTGGTGACAGAAGTAAAAATGCAATCGCTTCTTATGAGACACTTTGGACTTCTCCTAGGAAGGATTTGGGCGATTCCATGCAAAAGGCCTTTGCAAATGTCGACGATATTTTAGACGATTTGGGCTTTGAGACGACGGACAATAATCGCAAGTCCGTGCGCATTCTTGCATACAATCAGATGGATCTGTCCAAGGAGAATATCACAAATACGAGAAGCACTCTCCTTTTAGTGCAGGAGACTATAAAGGCACTCAAGCCAGCCACGGTCATGGAGATGATAAAAGAAGGAAAAAATCCACTGGATCTTACTATGGATGACCTTTTAGATTTGGCAAAAAATATGTCAGAAAAAATGTCTGGCGGAGAGGATAGCAATTCCAATCTGCAAAAAGAAAGCCAGTCTTTTGCCAAGTTTTTATGGAAGTTGGAGCAGACAGAAGACTTGTCGGAAGATCAGAGAAATAGCTACATTGGTATTTATCGCATGATTCATCAGGTAGAAGCAGGCGATGGTGCAGCGATAGGAAGCCTGATGCAGCAGAAGCAGGAAGTTACTCTTCGAAATCTCATGACAGCTGTGCGCAGCAAAAAGCACGCGGGAAGTGATTTTAAAATTGATGACTCTTTTGGCTTGTTCGAAGGGTTTGATAAAAGTATCATGACCATCACGGAGCAGGCGGAGATGTCTTTCCAGGCGAATTGTCTTTACCGTGCGGCAGATCACATGGATGGAAATACCATGAGCCAGTTTGAAAATGAGGATGCATATCTTAATCTTACTCCTGAGGAATTTGATGAGGCCTTAGAGCAGTATGGAAAAAATGTGGACACCTCAGAGTACGGAAAAAATGTGGATACTTTAGAGTATGGAAAAAATGTGGATACTTTAGAGTACGGAAAAAATGTGGATACTTTAGAGTATGAGAAAAATATAGATACCTCAGAGTATGAAAAAATAGAAAAAGAAGAAGTTATGCAGGCTCTTCGTGCAGAGGAAGAAGTATACAATCTTCTTGAATCGAATGACATAAAAATAACGCCGGCAAATCTTTTTGCCATGAACGAATTCATGCGGGATAGAAATAGTGTCTACCGAAATCTAAATCGCTACATCAACAAGGTAAATGGAACTGAGGAAACAACGATATCTGATTTGATCAACGATTTGATAGAAGACTTTGGTGAGGCCTGCAAGACGCCGAAAGAGATGGCGGATGCCCAGCATGAACTGGAAGAGACGGCGGAAAATGTCATGAAAAAAATGCTGGTGGAGACGGATGTGCATTCCATTGACGTGCGAGGAATGAAGCTCGTTGTGTCCCAGCTAAAGACTCTAGGAAAGATAAGCCAGAAGGATGAGACCTACAATATCCCGATTTTAGTGGAAGATAAACTTGGAAATCTCTCTCTAAAAATTGTTCACGGTGGCGATGAAAAAGGTCGTGTGGATGTGGCTTTTGAGACAGAGGATATTGGAAAAATTCAGGGCGCATTCCATTATGAAGACAGCCAGGTATACGGCGAACTTGATTTTTCAAAAGATGACATGGCAGGGCTTTTTTCGGAAAATATGCCGTATTTTGCAGAGGCTATGGGAGAGCAGACGGGACTGGCTGTATCCTTTAAGTTTGGCGTGAAAGAGGATTTTTCGGCCGATACCATGGATGAAAAATCAAAGAGTTCAGCCGGAAATGTTGGCTTTGCAGAGAAGAATTCAGCCAAAAGAACTACACTTACAGAGGAAAATCCAGTGGCTGATTCACCAGCTTCTTCAGACGAGATTTCCACCCAGAAACTCTATCAGATCGCAAGATGTTTCATCAATCAGTTAGCGGAACTTCTTTCTTAGTAGAAGAGAGGTTAATTTGTGGGCCACTTGGCCGATATATTTTATGTGACAAAGGATTGTCCGTAAAAACGAGATTTCGTTTGACCCCGCAAGGATGCGACGAATGCAAACGACAAGCGAGCGAGGTATTTTTATGAAAATCAACAATAATATTTCAGCAATTATTACAAACAAGCAGCTTCTTGGAACAGAGAATAGTCTCAGTGCTTCCATGGAGCGGCTTTCTTCTGGATTAAAAATCAATCATTCTTCTGATAATCCATCAGGTATTGCCATTTCCAATCGTATGAAAGCACAGATTCGTGGTTTGGACCAGGCTTCTACCAATGCTTCCGATGGAATCTCTGTTATCGAGACTGTAGACGGAGCTTTAAGTCAGGTGACGGACATGCTTCAGCGTATGCGAGAGCTTGCGGTTCAGGCGGAAAATGGAACAAATTCTCAGGCAGAAAAAGAGTCCTGCCAGTTGGAGATTGCTTCTCTTCGTGATGAGATCAATCGAGTTTCCCAGACAACAGAGTTCAATACAAAAAGTCTTTTGGATGGCTCTTTGGATGCCAGAGTTTATGCGGACAAGGCAAATGTTAGCAATATCTCTAGAATTTCAGTATCGGAGAGTGTGGCGGAAGGAAAGTATTCTTTTACGGTAAATACTGCAGCCACTCAGGCAACAGCTTCTACAGGAGTGACGGTAGGTTCTTTGGTTGGAAAAGAGGGAAGTCTTTCCATCAATGGATCTGTAGCGACCATTACCGCTGATATGACTCAGGAGGAAATTTTTGAAGCAATCAGAGATGCGGCAGAAATCGGTGATTGTGAGATCGTGGATGCTGACATAAGTAATCTGGGAGCAGCTTCGGTGGAATTCAAATCAAAGGCTTATGGTGCCCACGCTTCCATCTCAATTATTCAGGATTCCAAGGATAATATTTTTGGAGATACAGTTGCTAATACAGCACTGGATGCAAGTGCAAAGGCGGATGTGCAGACTGGAACGGATGCTAGTATTACACTGGATCCTGACAGTGATTTTGATGAGAGAACTTCTCTTGCTTATGAGGGAAATCGTGTCAAAATTACCAGTGGAAACAGTTTTGAAATGAGCTTCCTTCTAAAGGAAGATTTTGCAGTGGGCTCTACCAATTCGGATGGTACGATATCAGATGGCGTGGTTACTTTGGATGTGACTTCTATCGGTATCATGGATCTTCAGGTGGGAGCCAACGAAGGACAGACCATGCAGGTGCGTATCCCAGCAACAGATATAGAGAGTCTCTATCTGGATGATTTGGATGTTACGACAGTAAGCGGTGCTCTTGATGCCATGGATAAACTTGATGAGGCGATTTCAAAAGTTAGCCAGATTCGTTCTTCTATCGGTGCTTACGAAAACAGATTGGATTACACCGTAAATAGTTTGGACCAGACTTCGGAAAATATGACTTCAGCCCAGTCTCGTATCGAAGATGTAGATATGGCGGAAGAGATGACAGAATATACAAAATACAATGTTTTGCAGCAGGCGGCTACCAGTGTTTTGGCTCAGGCAAATGAAATTCCAACACAGGCATTGCAGCTTTTACAGTAGGGGATAGACCATGACCCAGGAAACCAAAGCGACATTTACCAGAAGAATTGCACAGAGCAATCCAAGTCAGTTGATTTGCATTTTGTATGAGATCTACTTTTCCTATGAGACGGAAGCCTTGGATTTTTTGAAAAATGAGGGGGCAGACTCGGATATTTCTGATTACACCAAGTCCCTTCGCATGTGCGGTCAAACGGTCCGCCATTTGAAGGAAGCTCTAGATTTTACATACGAAATAGCAGCGTCTTTGTACGCGATTTATGACTTCGTGGAACGTTCCATTGCAAAAAGTATCTATGAAAAAAATGAAAAGAGAATCCTCGAGATTCATGGGATTATGAAGTCTCTTGAGGAGTCTTTTGTCGAACTTGCCAAATTAGATGAGCGGGCTCCTATGATGGACAACACCGAGCAGGTTGTAGCTGGTTTGACCTATGGAAGAAATCAGTTGAATGAATCGATAGAAGCCAAGGGAAGCAATCGAGGATTTTTTGCCTAGTAAAAATCAGCCGATTTAGAATTCGATTCGTGGCAAATAATATTAACTAAAAAATGCTGTCAAAGAGATAATTAACCGGAAATTTATGTATATCACATAAATTATCCGGTTTTTCTTTGTGAAAAAACCACAAGTTTATAAGAATGCAAAAAGTTCATAGACAAGGGCCTTTTTCTAGTGCAATAATTGTGAGCACACAAGTGAGGGAGGTGAAAAATATTACTTGGGGTTTTGCATTGCTGCTTTTAGGTCTGGCGGTGTATTTTGATTTACGATACATGCGCATTCCAAATGCAGTGATTTTATCCGGGATTTTGGGAGCCATTTTTCTATGGATCCAAAGGTCGGATACAGGGGGAGTGATTGAGTTTCTAATTTATCTTATGATACCAGTGATTATCTTGTATCCTGTGTATCTTCTAGGGGGTCTTGGCGCTGGGGACGTCAAACTATTTTCTGCCTTATCTGTCATCGTCGGATGGCGATTTTGTCTATCAATCATGATCTATTCTTTTATTTTCGGTGCTTCCATCGGCATTCTTCGATGGATTCGCAATGGGGATTTTTTGTGTCGCATGCGTGACTTTCGTCTTGATTTACAAAATATCCTCGTCTATAAGCAAAATTCAGCTTGTTTCATTGGTAAAAAAGAAAAATTGCATTTTACAGTGCCTATAATACTGGCGTTTGTAACTTGCTGTTTGAGGGAGGGGTTTATGAAATGAAAAAGAGTATTGTAGTCTGCGACAGCGACGAAGCATATGTTCGTGCTTTTGCAGCGTATTTGATGGAGCGGATTGAGGGAATCTCGATTTCATCTTTCACATCAGAGGAGGCATTTTTGGCCAGTGATGAGTTTTATTCCATCGGCATACTGAGCAAGGATTTTCTCAGTGTCTTAGAGTTTGCTGGCAAGGGAAATGTCCAGGAAAAATTTTACTTGTGTGATGATGTGATTGCTTGTGAGTATGAGCATTTGCCTATGGTATACAAGTACCAGTCCATGGAAGTGGTGGAAGAGATGCTCAAGCGAATGCAAAAAAAGGAGAAAGATGCTCCTACTCCATGGTGGAATCAAAAGTCGGGACATGAGACAAATGTAGTAGGGATTTACTCGCCTATTTCCCATGAACTGCAACTGCCTTTTGCCCTTTCTATCGCTCAGATTTATCGGGAACAGGGGAGTGTCCTTTTTTTAGACCTTGAGGAGATTAGCATTTTGCAGATGTTGACAAATCAGACGGGAAATCGAAATTTTGTGGATCTCTTGTATTTATTTTCTCAGGATGAAGTCAAGCAGGAGGACATCACCTGTTTTACCTCCAGCTTTATGGGAATCGATTATGTCAATCCATTTTCGGGACCGGAAGAGATGGCAGATGTGGAGCGAGATACCTGGATTTCATTTATGAAACAGGTGGTAAAAAGCGGATATGATACGGTGGTTATTTTATTTGGCAGAGCTATTCGTGGATTTTCAGAAATTATCACTGGATGCAGACAATTTATCGTGTTAGGAAGAGCTGGTGACTATTACAAAAAGAGTCAGGATAAGTTTGTGCAATACATAAAAGAACGCTGTAAAAATGTATGCTTGCAGGAAGTCTATCTGCCTATGTCCGCCGGAAATCTGGTGGATGGAACATATGCCATTGAGGAATTAGTCCAGGGAAATTTGGGGATGTTTGTACGCAGATTTTTGCAAAAGGAGGAAAACGATAGGGAAAAACTATCTTGCAATATGACAGATGTCGGTATTTCATCTTATGGCTATTCGAAGAATTCGCAGGTGCTCTCATATGGAGTCGGTTGAAAAATCTCTGACAGAAGAAATCCTTGGGGAACTGGATACTTCGAGAGAAATATCGGATGAAGAGTTACTTGCAAAGATTCAGGAAAAAATATGTGACTATGGCGCTAATACCTATCTTTCCGTTGCCGCCCGCTTAGAGTTACAGCGCAAGGTTTTTTATGGCCTGCGTCGACTCGATGTCTTAGAAGATTTGCTGGCAGACCCTACCATTACAGAGATTATGGTCAACGGTCCCAATCATATTTTCGTCGAGCGAAGAGGGAGCATCGAGGAAACGGATGTGACTTTTTCCTCGGAAGAAAAATTGGAGGATGTAATTCAACGTATTGCTGCTGCAAACAATAAAATGGCAAATACGACCCACCCCATAGTGGATACGAGGCTATCAGATGGTTCGAGAGTTAATATGGTTTTGCCGCCTATTGCAGTGGATTACAGCGTCCTGTCTATTCGAAAATTTCCCAGTAAACAGACATCCATGGAAGATCTGATTTCCTTTGGAGCCTTATCGGATGAGCTGGCGGTCTTTTTAGAAGAGGTGGTAGCTTGTGGTTACAATCTCGTGATATCGGGCGGAACTGGCTCCGGAAAAACCACTTTTTTAAATGCCTTGTCAGCTTTCATCCCAGAAGATGAGCGTGTTATCACTATCGAGGATTCCGCTGAATTGCAGATGCAGACGGTAAAGAATCTGGTGCGCTTAGAGGCCAGAGAGGCGACCATGGAGGGAAAGCATGCGGTGACTATTCGAGATCTCTTGAGAGCATCTCTTAGAATGAGACCGGACCGTATCGTAGTGGGAGAGTGCCGTGGTCCTGAAGCCATCGATATGTTACAGGCGTTTAATACGGGGCATGACGGGAGTTTTTCTACAGGTCATGCAAATTCGGCAAGGGACATGCTTAGTCGCTTGGAGACCATGGCCCTTGGGGCGGGAGAAATCCCCTTGCATGCCCTGCGTTCCCAGATAGCATCCGGTGTGGATTTGATTGTTCATCTGGAGCGTATGCGAGATGGCAGCAGGAAACTTAGGCAGATCGTGGAGGTACTTGGCATGGAAGAAAATGAAATTGCCATACGTCCAGTGTTTGAGTTTGAAGAGATAAAAGATGGAACAAAAACGGAGGATAGTGCTTCTTTGGGAAAGGTATGTGGTCAGTGGATACTAAAAAACAAAATGTTACACCAGGAAAAGTTTCGAAGGAAAAGAGGAGAAATGGAAGGGAAAAATCCCTGGTGGTAAGTGGTGCTTTTGCTGCCGCAATTTCTGTGGCTCTTACCATACTTATCAGCTGGCTTTTTTATGACAATTGGTGGGGAGTACTATTATTTCCTTTTGTATATTTCCTTATCAAAAAATTGTGTGCCGTGTATTTAGAGGAGAAGAGGAAAAATAGCATAAGTCATGCCTTCAAAGAAATGCTTGAAGTTTTATGCTCCTTTTTACAGACTGGATCATCTTTGGAAAATGCCTTTTTGCAGACGGAAAATCAGCTTAGACATTTAGGCCTGGAAAATAAAGAATTGCTAGATGGCTTAGGGAGAATGAATCAGTTGATTTTAGTCAATGTGCCGGTGGAAAAAGCCTGTCTGGATTTTACACGTGAACTAAATATAGAAGAGGCAGATGCCTTTGCAGACATCTTGATTTTTGCCAAGCGTATCGGAGGAAATTATGGAAAAAATATAAGGCAGACTTCAGAGAAACTTGGAGAAAAATTGTCTCTCTATGAGGAGATCGACGCCATGATGGCAGAGAAAAAGTTGGAGATGCGAATTATGTTAGTGATACCGGTGGTCATCATGATTTACGTTCGGCTGACATCGCGCGATTTGATGGAAGGTCTTTACCATAATTTGCTGGGCCAGGGAATTATGACAGCCTGTCTTTTGGTATATGCAGCTATGGCTCTTTTGGCAAAGAAAATGGTTCGAATCGAGATATAGGATAGCGCGTTTTTTTTAAAATACGAGGAGATAGTCAAGACAAAATATTTAGCAGAAAGGATTAGTAGAGCAAAAGGCCATGAATTCAAAATAATTAAAGGGGGTGAGAATATGGGGCAGTCATTGTCAGCGGAATATGTATAGTTCTAAGTATTTTTTTGAAAAAAAGTGGCAGGATTGCCATGGAAAAAAAGTACGAGAAATATATTTTCATTTTGGAAGTTGCAGGGCTTTTGTTGGGGCTTTTGCAATGGTATCAATCGGATCTGGGTTTTTCTGGTGTCTTAAAAAGGGAAGAGTTAGGGGGAGATTCCTATACACAGGAACTAAATATCCAGGGAGATGATTTTTCAAAAGAGTATGATTTGGAAATCGATGCAGTTGCCCCTACAGAGGAAGAGGCAGAAGAATTATTTTCCAAGGCCATAGTAGAAATCGACGATACTTTTCCGGGGCAAAATAAAGACTTGGATAATGTCACTTCGGATTTGCTGGTAAAAGATTCCTATGTAGATGATTTGGTGGAGGCCTCATGGGGCTTTAGTGATTATACCTGTCTGTCAGCGGATGGAAAAATCGACTACACGGCGCTAACTGAGGAAAAGATCGTGGAAGCTACGGTGGAACTTTCTTTTTCGGATTATGAAGAAGTTTATAGTTTTTCTTTTTGTCTGCAGCCGGCAAAGGCGGATTCACCGGAAGGAATCCTAAGAGAAGTTTTTTGGAATATACAGAATCAGGATGCAAGCAAAAAAGAGGTGATTTTGCCAAAGGAAGTTGGAAATCAGGAGATTAAGTGGACCAAGAAGGCGACACATGATGGGGGGATTTTATCGCTACTTGGACTGGTACTTTTCCTTGTATTGCCTCTTGCAAAAAAGCAGGAAGAAAGACAGTCACAAAAGAAAGAAAATGAAAAATTGTCCAGAGATTATCCCCTTTTGGTAAACCAGCTATCCTTGTATATGTCTGCCGGAATGGGCCTTCGGGAGGCTGCTGGAAAAATTGTAGAAAATAATGAAAAGCGAAAAGAAAAAATAGAGGAGCATCCAGGATTTGCTCACTGGAACACTTTTTATTATGAGATGTGTGATGGGGTTATGGAAAGTCGGGCCATAGAAAATTTTGGACAGTCTTGTGACAAGAAGGAGTACAAGAAGTTGGCCCTGCTTTTGCAGCAGAATCAGACTCGGGGAGGAGAAAACTTTCTGCTGCAGTTGGAACAGGAAAATATATTAGCTTATGAAATGAGAAAAAATCAGGCAAGAAAGGCAGGAGAAGAGGCTTCGGTAAAACTTCTTTTTCCAATGCTTGGAATGCTTGGAATTGTAATTGTTGTTTTGATCGTACCGGCTTTGCTTACCATGGGGAGTATGTAGAGCACAGAGGTCTTGTGCGGGATGCCTAGTATGAAGAGCTAGGCGAAAAGAATAATTTGCGAAAAAGACGGGAAAAGCAACAGGAAATTTGAATGAAATAGGAGGAGTTATGATTATGGGAATTAAGAATTTTTTGATGGAAGAAGACGGTGTGGGAGTTGTAGAGG
>CAVIOJ010000031.1:22340-25940 GCA_963644225.1 Lachnospiraceae bacterium
AATAGGAGGAGTTATGATTATGGGAATTAAGAATTTTTTGATGGAAGAAGACGGGGTTGGAGTTGTAGAGGTGATTTTGATTTTGGTCGTCCTAATAGGCCTTGTCATTATTTTTAAAAAGCAGATTACAGATCTTGTAAATGACATCTTTAAGACTATCAACAAAGAAGCAGGAAAAGTCTGATGCAGCGAGCTAGCGTCACTATATTTTTTAGCATGATACTCATCCTTTTGGGGTCCTTATTTTTTTCTATGGTAGAGACATTTCGCATCTTTGAAATGCGCTTGGAAAGCAGGGCGGTTACTGAGACGATCGCCGAGAATCTCATGTCCGAATATCAGCCGCTTTTGTGGCAAAGATATGGAATTTTAGCGTTGGATGGTGGATATGGAGACGGCGATGTGGATGCAGACCATATTACAAAGAGAATGTCTGATTTTGCCTGGTCAAATTGCATAGAAAGCAAAGAAGATGGTGTGGATTTTTTTGAACTTGAACCGGGAGACATGGAAGTGAGTTCATATGAACTTATCGGGGATGATGCGTGTGCTCCACTTATTTTGCAGGGGGCTTCCTATGCCAAGTATCAGATTGCAAAAGGCGCGTGGGATGCCGTGATGGACAATCAAAATCTCGGGAGTATAAAAAATCTGTCAAACCAGGATCAGGAAGTCGATGTAGGTAAGTTGGTAGATGATGCAAAAAATCAGATGGAGGAGTATCAGGAAAATATAAATAAGACAGAAAATGTAAATAAGACAGAAAATGAAGCGAGGTCGCTGGACAATCAATCTGCAGATGGAGATATTATCGAAAGTTCTACGACAAATTCCAAGACAGGTAGTGAGCATGTAAATGAGACTACAAAAGTACAAGAAGGAAATGTAGAGCCTGTAAATGAAGAAAATAAAGCTGTGCAGACAGTCGAAGAAAATCCTATCGAAATATTTTTACAGATGAAGGAGCATGGCATCATTGATTATATCCTTGGAGACAGACCCATCTCGGATCGGGCTATTTCACTTGCAAATGTGCCGTCAAAGCGCAATTTGCAGTCTGGAACATCGGTGGATGGAAGTTTCGTTACGGAAGCAGACCGCCTCTTATATTACTACTATCTGATGCAAATTTTTGGGGATTATAGGCAGACGGCAGAGGAAAAAAATACTTATATTAGCCTGGCTGATGAACAAAAGAATCAGAATCCTGCGACGGCAGATCCACTAAATTATCAGCTGGAATATCTACTTGGGCGAAAGGACAGCGACCGGGAAAATTTGGAACATGTTATTTGGCGCCTGCTTGCCATTCGAGAAGTACAGAACATTTCCTATATTCTTTCGGATGCCCAGTTTTGTGCAAGTGCAGCTTCTTTGGCTACTGCCATAGCTGGTTTTACAGCAAATCCAGCCATCATCGAAGCAACGAAGCAGGCCATTATCGCAGTCTGGGCTTTGGTGGAGAGCATTCTTGATATTCGTCTGCTACTTGATGGTGGCAAATTAGAAATCATAAAAACCAGGGCGCAGTGGAAGAGTTCTCTGGGTCATCTACTTGAAAATATTTCAGCCGCCTCAGAAACTACAAAACAAGAAGCAGGAGTTAGCAGCGGACTAAGCTATCAGGACTACCTTTATGTGTTAATACTTGCAGACTCTTCGGACGAAGTCTCAAAAGCCAGCCTTGATTTAATGGAATTTTCCTTGCACGCATGCGGTGATTACAGCGCTTGCAAAATCGATTCCATGATTACCGGACTTGATATTTCCTGTGATTTTAGCGGAACAGGAATGTTTGATACCTATTTGCCAGTAGCGGGCGCTTGGAGTGATTTGTACCAATCCAAATGTACATATAGCATTAGCTGTTCATAAGAAAATAAAACGAAAGGAGGTGTAAAAGGGTGCCTCTTTCTATAAAACCTTTCCACCTTGCACCGTGGAATGTTCACATCGTTTATCCAAATTGTCAAAAAAATATAAACACAAAATCTCTTCGAAAAAATTCTATTGGGGGGAGTCTCCAGTCTTCAGACCTAAATCAAAAAAAGGAGGCACCCTTTTGCACCTTCTTACCTGGAAGTTATACGCTAGAGGCGGCTGTGGTTTTGCCAGTGGCACTTACTTTTTTTACCTTTATTTTATTTTTGCTTCGTATAGCAGTGGTGCAGGTGGGCATACAGCGAAGCTTGGATTATGTGGCTACAAATGCAGCCCTGGTGTGGAAGACCAAAGAATGCTCTTTGGCCGAACTTGTGATTTTATCAAATGCCAAGATTGTCAGTATGAACATACCGACGGATTATATTACGGGAAATATGCTTGGTATAGATTATACAAACTCATCTGTGTCGGACCAGTATATCAATCTAAACGCAGAGTATGACATTCATTTTCCAATAGAAATTCTGGGAAGTTATGATTTTCATATGGCTCAAGGTGTAAGCAAACGCAAATGGATTGGCTGGGATCCTGAGGAAGAAAATGGGGATGGAAGTTATGTCTACGTGACAAAAGAGGGCAGTGTTTATCATTGCAGATACGACTGCACTTATTTGCACCCTAGCATACATACAGTCAATGCATCCGATGTAAAAAGTGCGAAAAATACGGAAAATAAAAGATATGCGCCGTGCGCGGCTTGTAAAAGCAAAAAGAAGAAAACTGGTATTTTTTATGTTACGGATTATGGAGAGACATATCACAGCAGCATTACATGCATTGGTCTAAAACGTACCATATACAGAAAAAAATTAGAGGCAGTAGTAGGCCTTGGCGGTTGCATAAAGTGTGCTGGAGGTAAATAAAGAAATCTTTTGGGGGAGTGAAAATGGAAATAATAGGTATGGTTGGAATGCTTGGTATATGCAGCATTGAGGATTTGTGGAAACGACAGGTGCATCTGGTAGTCATAAGTATCTTTGGAATTATTGGTGTGATTTTGCATTTTTACAATGGAAAACAGACAGCTCTTGATATGTGTGGCGGCATGTTAATTGGAATTGTCCTCTACATCATAAGTCTTTTGTCTGGAGGAAAGATTGGAAAGGGTGATGCCTATCTTGTGACTTCCATGGGAGTATATCTGGGCTTCTGGAACAACATGACTGTGCTCTGGATGGCCACAATTATGGCGGCGGCATTTGGCATTATCTTGCTGCTATTTCTCGAAAAAAAGAAGGAAGAAAGTCTACCCTTCGTTCCATTCCTGTTGGTGTCTTATTTGCTGTTTGTTGCCTTGTCGAAACTGGTATAGCGCGATTAATCTTGGAGTTTAGAGTTATGAAAAAATGGGATAAAGAACTACAACTGGAAAAAGAAACAAAACCTATAAGTATCTATGCAATGCCTGCAAGTTATACGGTAGAGATTTCTTGGATTATGGCGATTAGTCTTACAATTTTATGTGCTCTGATTTTGCTGGGATATGATGTCTATCATGACGCCATTTCTTTTGCAAAGGAAAGCACAAATACTGTCGACTTTGTGAGCATATTTCGTAAGGGCCAGTTGTTTGAGTGCATGGATTTTTTATAGGGAAATTACGTTAACAAGAAATAAGACTTCAAAAAACTATCATACAAATTCATAGTATTATGT
>CAVIOJ010000032.1:0-3280 GCA_963644225.1 Lachnospiraceae bacterium
CTAACAATACCTTATAAAGCATTTTAAAAAATTGCTGACTGTTTTCATTTTTGCTCTCTGAAATATCATCAACAAAATCCATAGAAGAAAGCGGCTTGAATTCTTTTTTTGAATCTATTGCATTCTCCTCTGGCCTTTTATTGTTATCGCTAGTTTTATTAGTCTTTTCAATCACCTGATTAACAGCAGCAAAAGCTTCTTTTAAGGTGTTTGCATCTGAAGCTATAGTCAGAGGTCTTTTATCTGATTGTGGCAAAACACTTTCTTTTGGGGCCGATTCATTCTCTATAGGTGGTACAGTGATTTTTTCATCTGCAACGGCATCAAATCTTCTGCTTAGCGAAGAAGTAGAATTTCTACTAGCCATATCAAAGGTCTTTTTAGGCATAACATCATCCTCAAGTGCTGCTGTGACTTCAAAAGTAGCCTTTTTAAAAATGCCAAGTAGTCCCTTTGAACGAACTTCTTTTACATTCATGATTACAACATTTGCGCCCATTTCCTCTTTGGCTAATGCAATTGCTTCTTCTTTTGTCTTACCCTGAAATTTTTTAATGGTCATTTATCCTGTCACCATACCTACGGATTGTAATTCTACATCAGACTCGATTTCGTTGTATGAAACAACAATCAAATCCTTTACGTAGTCCTCTGTCATCTTTTTAAAATACATACGCACAATTGGAGATGTAACCACAATCGGCGTTTTTCCTAATTCTTCAAATTTTGCAATTTCTGTCTGTAAAGAATCCATAATTGCTCGAATGCGCTCTGGATCTAATGTCAAATAAGCTCCCTGTTCTGTCTGCTTGATAGAACCCATAATATCCTGTTCTACCTTAGGATCTAAAGTAATACAATTGGTAACTTCATTTGGAGCAAAATATTTGCTTGAAATAGCACGTTTTAATCCCTGTCTGACATACTCAGTCAAAACATCAGTATCTCTGGTTGTAGCGGCATGATCGGCTAAAATTTCAAATACAGAAAGCAAATCTCGGATGGAAATTCCTTCCTTTAGAAGATTTTGTAAAACTTTTTGAATCTCGCCTAAACCAAGTAATTTTGGTGTCAATTCCTCTACAAGTGCAGGATTTGATTCTTTTAAATTGTTGATCAAATTTTGAACATCCTGTCGATTAAGAAGTTCTGCAATATGAGTTCTGACTACTTCCGTCAAGTGGGTTGCAATGATAGAAGGCGGGTCTACAACAGTATATCCCAAGCTCTCAGCCCGCTCTCGCTGAGAGTCTGTAATCCAGATAGCAGGCAAATGGAAAGACGGCTCAAAGGTAGGTATACCATTGATTTCTTCCTCAACAAATCCTGGATTCATAGCCATATAATGATCAAAAAGGATTTCTCCTTCTGCGACCTGGATACCCTTGATTTTAATAATATATTGATTTGGATTAAGCTGTATATTATCTCGAAGTCGAATGATTGGGACAACAGTACCAAGTTCCAAAGCAATCTGTCTTCGAATCATAACCACACGGTCAAGTAAATCTCCTCCCTGATTGACATCCGCAAGAGGAATAATTCCATATCCAAATTCAAGTTCTATCGGATCTACCTGAAGCAATGAAACGACATTTTCCGGTCTGCGTATCTCTTCGGCTTCTGATTCTTCGGCGGCAACTTCTTCCTCAATGCTTTCCTCTCCAATACTTTTTGAAATGGAATAACCAGAAATAATAAATACGAGTCCAAAAGCACCGAACAGTACAACATTAAGTGGTGTAACAATTCCCAAGAAAATCATGGAAGCTCCAACGATATATAAAACCTTTGGAATTCCAAAAAGCTGCTTGATAAGTACTCCACTAAAGTCTGCTTCCTTTGATCCTTTCGTAACTAAAATACCAGTCGATAAAGAAATCAAAAGAGATGGTATCTGAGAACAGAGACCATCACCTATGGTAAGAAGGCCATACTGTTGCAATGCATCCGTCACGCCCAAATCATTGCGCAATACACCCATAGCTGTACCGCCAATTAAGTTGATAAGGGTAATAATCAGGCCGGCTGTAGCATCTCCTTTTACGTACTTTGTAGCACCATCCATAGAACCAAAAAAGCTGGACTCATCCTGAAGTTTTTGTCTTCTTTGTCTTGCTTCTTTGTCAGTAATGGCACCTGTATTTAAGTCTGCATCGATGGCCATCTGCTTACCTGGCATCGCATCCAAGGTAAAACGCGCTGAAACTTCTGCTACACGTTCAGAACCTTTGTTGATTACCATAAACTGGACGATAATCAAAACAATAAAAATAATGGCACCAATAACCAAGTCTCCGCCACCAACGAATTGGCCGAAAGTCTCAACTACATTTCCTGGAGATCCGGTGCTTAATATAAGTCTTGTAGAAGAAACGTTAAGAGCAATACGAAAAATTGTCGTAAAAAGAAGCAATGTTGGAAAAAATGACATATCCAAAACTTCCTGTACGAACAAAACATTCATAAGGACAATGAGTGCAATGGAAATGTTGAGTGCCAACATAATATCCAAAAGGAGGGATGGAATTGGAACAATAAAAAATATAATTGCAGCCAAAAGATAGGCAGCTACACCAACGTCGGTTTTTTTCACGCCTATTTGTTCCACGTTTTTTCCTCCTTTACTTAAAATAATCCAACTTTTATCTTAAACTATTTATCGTTTGCTGTAAACAACCGCAAGGATTTCCGCTACAGCCTGATAGAGCTCAGGCGGTATCTGCTCTCCAACTTCTACCGTGTGGTACAAGGCTCTTGCAAGTGGCTTATTTTCTGTGATTTCTACGCCGCTTTCTTTGGCCTTTTCCTTGATTTTTTGTGCAAGGTAATCTTCACCTTTTGCAAGGACTGTAGGTGCAGATTCTATATTTGCATCATAACGAATAGCAACTGCAATATGGGTCGGGTTAGTAATTACAACATCTGCATTTGGAACATCCTGCATCATACGACGCTGGGATGCCTCTCGCATTCGCTGTCGCTGCTGTCCTTTGATTTGTGGATCTCCCTCGGTATTTTTGTATTCATCCTTTACTTCCTGTTTGGTCATCTTCATATCTTCATTAAATTTATGTCGATGATAAATATAATCAGCAATACCAACCAGTAAATAGACCAGGCTTATGCGAAGTCCTGTATCAATTATAATCTCACCAATCAGAGAAATCGCCTGATTTAGTGGTATATCATATAAAATAAAAAGGTTATTTTTTTGATCCCGTATACAAAGATAGGCAATATAAAAAATAAGGACAATTTTTACAATACTAAGTAATAA
>CAVIOJ010000033.1:0-2172 GCA_963644225.1 Lachnospiraceae bacterium
GAACTGGGTAAATACATTGTTCCAGACTTCCATGAAACGGTCGCACTCACAGCCGACCTTACAATCTGGTTTACCACAGCCATATTTTTCTCCACGATCATAATAAATCTCGGAACAAGGACCGCAAGGGCCAGCGCCATGCTCCCAGAAGTTGTCACACTCTCCAGTCTCTGGGTCTCTGTAGAAGCGGGTAATCTTGTCTGCCGGAACACCGATTTTCTGTGTCCAGATATCAAATGCTTCGTCATCCTCTCCGTAAATAGATGGATAAAGACGATCTGGATCCATGCCTATGACCTCTGTCAAGAATTCCCAAGACCAGCTGATAGCTTCCTCTTTGAAATAATCGCCAAAGGAGAAGTTGCCAAGCATCTCAAAAAAGGTAAGATGTCTTGCAGTCTTTCCAACATTTTCAATATCTCCTGTACGAACACACTTCTGACATGTAGTCACACGGCGTCTTGGTGGAATCTCCTGTCCAGTAAAGTAAGGCTTTAGTGGAGCCATTCCCGCATTGATAAGCAGCAAACTGTTATCATTGTGTGGTACCAATGAAAAACTCTTCATGGCAAGATGATCCTTGCTTTCAAAGAATTCCAAGTACATTCTTCTTAATTCGTTAACACCAAAATTTTTCAATCTATCTTCCTCCAGCTATTTATTCAACAGTCTCTGTGTTTTCTTCTTTTGCTACAGATTCTGCTTTTGCATTTTTATTTTTTGCCAACTTTATACCAATCATGGCACCTGCTACCGCAATAACTACCAAAATTACAAATAATAAGGCATAAGATAAAAAACTACTTAAAATAGGCATGCTTTTTCCTCCCTAAATCACAAGTAAAAAATTAGTTCTCATTAACTTCACTATTATATTAGAAAGCCGCTTTATTTTCAAGCGAACCTTGACATTCAACCATTTTAATAATATTCTCCAATACGAAACAGAAAGGACTAAATCATGAAAATTCAATTATCAGAACATTTTACCTATAAATTATTGTTGCGCTTTGTTTTGCCCTCGATTGTCATGATGATTTTTACTTCCATCTACAGTGTGGTCGACGGTTTGTTTGTATCAAATTTCGTCGGTAAAACAGCCCTCGCTGCCATCAACATTATCTTTCCTTTTATCATGATCATAGGAACTTTAGGATTTATGATGGGAACAGGTGGCAGTGCCTTAGTCGGACGAGTTCTTGGAGAAGGCGATAACGATAAAGCCAACCGTTATTTTTCGCTTATAGTCTATACGACCTTTGTCGCCGGTCTTATCTTTTCGATTATCGGATATCTGTTAACACCGCAGATTTCAGTATTATTGGGTGCAAGCGGAGAACTTTTAGACAACTGCATATTATATGGTCATATATGTTTTATATCCATGCCATTTTTTATGCTGCAAAATGTATTCCAGTGTTTTTTTATAACAGCCGAACGTCCGAATCTCGGACTTTTTGTAATAATACTAGCCGGCGTAACAAACATGATTCTAGACCTCTTATTTGTCGGAATTTTAGGTTTTGGATTAAGAGGTGCCGCCTTTGCTACAGTATGCGGCGAAATCTTAGGTGGAACTATTCCTATATTTTATTTTGCAAGAAAAAATAAAAGTCTGCTAAAACTAGGAAAGACATCTTTTGAGCCAAGGGCTTTAGGTAAGGTATGTACAAACGGCGCATCAGAACTTCTGTCTAATGTATCAAGTTCTATTGTAACCGTATTATATAACACTCAGCTTATGAGACACGCAGGTGAAGACGGTGTTGCAGCTTACAGTGCAATCATGTATGTTTGTTTTATTTTCTCTGCAATTTTTATGGGCTACTCTTTGGGATGTGCCCCAATTTTCAGTTACAACTATGGTGCTGCCAATCACAAAGAGTTAAAAAATATGTACAAAAAAAGTCTCTATCTGATTGCCATAAGCGGCGTTGCCATGACAATTATTTCCCACGTTTTTGCAGAGCCTATGTCATCACTTTTTGTAGGCTACGACAAAACGCTTCTGTCTATCACGGTAAATGGTTTTAAAATTTATGCCTTTGTTTATCTGATAGAAGGCTTCAACGTTTTTGCATCATCATTTTTTACAGCCCTAAATAATGGCCTGATTTCTGGCACGATATCATTTCTTAGGACACTTGTGTTCGAAGTCATCTGTATTTTAGT
>CAVIOJ010000034.1:0-1284 GCA_963644225.1 Lachnospiraceae bacterium
GGGTTATTATGGGAAAAGAGGTTGGAGGCAAAAATTTAGGAGATATGTATTCCTCTGGTCGCGTAAGACGGCATAGAGAGTGGAGAGGATTTAGAGATACTTTCTATGATTACACCAGATGGCTTTATATCATAGGCCAGCTTGGTCTTTTTATGGCCAAACCAAATAATATCAAGGGATTCTTTCGCTATCGCTGGATGAGCAACTACCTGGCAGTTCCCATGATGTTAGATCGTCTGACAGAAGGTTATCGCGGAACACAGCTTCGCATTGCTCACTTGGAATTTGACCTGGTTGTAGTTGACATGGCAAAGACCATCGGCCAGCTCTTTCAGGCGGATCGTCGTATCGGCAATGACGAGGAGTTTTCAAAGAAGTGTGTTCTTTTGGATGAAAATGAAATGACAGCCATCATGATGGGATTTCCTACTTTACTCGGTATTAGCCGTGAGATTCCTACCATGTATACGGCGGTTCTTTTGAACCAGCATGCAGCAGAGCACTATATCGATGTGGCCCAGCAGTATGGTCTGCCGGGTGATGTCTGCCCGATGCCTGAGGCAGAGTGTGGATTCTCAATCGATGATGACTACTGTGTCTTGGGAGCCTGCGCTGTTCAATGTAATACGACATGTGATGGTTCTCTTTTGGGTAATGGTGTTATTGCCAAGAGGTTGGAACTTGAAGATGGTGTGCCGATTTTTCAGTTGGTAACCCCTCTTCGTCATAGAGAGGAAGATGTTCAGGATTATGCGGCGCAGGAGATAAAAAATGCCATCGCCTTTGTCAAGGAAAAGACAGGTGAAGATTGGGATTGGAAATATTATTTTGAATGCGCCAAGAGAATCAATGAATCTACCAGACATAGATTAGAGTGGCTCGATATCAACAAGACGGAATATCCTCAGATGCCAGGCATGCTTCTTAGTCTCTATACGGAGACCAATTATCTGGGAGTCTGCGGTAAGTCCCAGGCCTTTGTGGATACGGACCGCAAGATTACCAAGATGGTGGAGGAAGCATATCGCAAGAAGACCATCGTAGTAAAGGAGCAAAGACACAGAGCTGTTGTGTGGGGTGTGCAATCTCAGTATTTCTTTGAGATGCTCAACTGGATGGCTAACTGCTGGGGCATCGTTCCACTGACGGATATGCTTACCATGCTTTCTACCCGTGTTTTAGCGGAGGAAGATACACCAGAAAATCGAGAGATGGCCTACTATGACATGGCTTGGCTGACAGAAAATATGATCATGCGAAATCGTACCCATGGCGGCTATCGAG
>CAVIOJ010000034.1:1294-4665 GCA_963644225.1 Lachnospiraceae bacterium
TTCTCTGGGAGCATATGGGATGCAAGGCTTTGACCGGCCTTCATGGACAATTCGAGGAGCAGGCCAGAAGGCTTGGAATTCATCTGATTTGGGTATCTCATGATTTGTGTGATCCACGTATTACTTCAAGACAGGCTATTCGCGATCAGATCAATCGTTATATGCGTACTGTATTTCGTGAGGAACCGCTTGACCCATCTTTGGAAATTCTTCACGATGAGCAATCATGGTAGGAAAAAATGCATATATTCTTTACTTATTCAAAGAAATGAGGATGAAAACTTGAAAAATTATACGACCCTATTTTTTGATTTGGATGGAACCTTGACAGAATCTGGAGAGGGAATCGTCAATGCAGCAGAGTATGCTTTGAAAAAATTTGGTATAGAGGTGGAAGACAGAGGAGAGTTGTACAAATTTATTGGCCCTCCACTTTTGGATACCTTCATGGAAGTCTATGGATTTGACGAGGCTAAGGCCAGGGATGCTATCATTTATTACAGAGAGTATTATGGGCAAAAAGGAAAGTATGAGAATCGTCCCTACGATGGGATAAAAGAACTTCTTGCTGATTTAAAAAAATCGGGCAAAAATCTTTTGGTGGCAACCAGTAAGCCTGAGTATCTAAGTGTCGATATTTTAGAGCATTTTGGATTGTTAGAATATTTTTCCTATGTATCAGGAGCTGATAAAAAAGAAAAAAGAGCGGGCAAGGAAGATGTGATACGTCTTGCCATGGAACAAGTCCCAGATGTGGATCCATCAGAGATTCTTATGATTGGAGATAGGCTTTTTGACATCATAGGAGCCAAGGCGTGTGGTCTTGATTCCATGGGAGTATCTTATGGCTATGGCGGTCATGAGGAACTTGTGGATGCGGGGGCTACTTACGTGGCTGATACAGTTGACGAACTGCGAAAAATGCTCTTGCAAAGTGAGAGATGACCTTGTATAGTATACATGGAAACGCGATTTGCAAAATTGGTTTCCGCGGAATTACAAGATATATATTTTTAACTGGTCACAAAGCCTTACGGTCAGAGACTTAGTGGTGACTGATGCGAACAATTGTTAAGGGAGGAAATAGATATGTTACAGGAGAGTATTAAGAAATTAGTACAGTACGGAATTGATACGGGGCTGACTCCAGAGTGTGAGCGAATTTATACTACCAATTTGCTTTTAGAGGTCATGAAGGAAGATGAGTATACCGACCCGGATTGCGATTTGACCAATATTGTACTAGAGGATGTCCTTGGAGACTTGCTTGATTGTGCCATAGAAAAGGGATTGATCGAGGACAGCATCGTATACCGCGATTTGTTTGATACAAAGCTTATGAATTGCCTTATGCCTCGCCCGGCTACTGTTTTGGAAAAATTTGATGAGGCCTATAAAAAATCACCACAGGATGCAACTGACTATTTCTTCAAGTTGAGTCAGGACAGCGATTATATTCGCCGCTATCGTGTGAAAAAAGATAAAAAATGGACAGTAGATACAGATTACGGAGTGCTTGATATTACTATCAATTTATCAAAGCCAGAAAAGGATCCAAAGGCTATTGCAGCAGCAAAAAATGCCAAGCAGTCGGCTTATCCTAAGTGCCAGCTCTGTGTTGAAAACGAGGGATATGCAGGAAGAACCAATCATCCGGCAAGAGAGAATCACCGTATTATTCCAATCACCATCAATGATTCCAAGTGGGGCTTCCAGTACTCACCATATGTTTATTACAACGAGCATTGTATCGTTTTCAATGGCCAGCATACACCGATGAAAATCGAGCGAGCAACCTTTGTTAAATTGTTTGATTTTGTAAAGACTTTCCCACATTATTTCTTGGGTTCTAATGCGGATCTTCCAATCGTGGGTGGTTCTATTTTAAGCCATGATCATTTCCAGGGTGGACATTATACTTTTGCCATGGAAAAAGCTCCTGTAATCAAGGAATTTAAGGTAAAAGGTTTCGAGGATGTCGATGCCGGCATTGTAAAATGGCCACTTTCAGTGATCAGACTTTCATGCAAGGATGAAAAGAGAATCATCGATTTGGCAGATCATATTTTGTCTGCATGGAGAGGATATACAGACGAAGCTGCTTTTATTTTTGCCGAGACGGATGGTGAGCCACACAATACCATCACACCGATTGCAAGAAAACGTGGAGACTTCTATGAATTAGATTTGGCTCTTCGTAACAACATTACCACAGAGGAACACCCTCTTGGAGTGTATCATCCACATGCTGCTTTGCACCATATCAAAAAAGAAAATATCGGCCTGATTGAGGTTATGGGACTTGCAGTATTGCCATCCAGATTAAAGGGTGAGATGGAAGATTTGGCACAGGCTATTTTGGACGGAAGCGACATACGCGCCAATGAGACTTTGGAAAAACATGCCGATTGGGTAGACGAATTTATGGCAGACTATCAGGCAAAGGGAATTTCGGTTGACGAGTCCAATGTGAATGAAATCATAGAGCAGGAAGTGGGTAAGGTATTTTGCCAGGTGCTTGAGGATGCTGGCGTATTCAAATGTAACGAAGAAGGACTGGCTGCCTTTGAACGATTTATCGCAAGTCTGTCATTTATCAAATCATAAAGGAGGCCATGCATGAAAGAAAAAGTTGGATGTGTCTTTGATATAGCAAAAGATAACAAGCCTCTGCCGGGATGTACCATTTCAAAGTGTGTGCATGAGGGAGAAAATAGTATCTTATATTTTTCTCTGGGAGCGCATACGGACATATCTGCTGAGATTTTTCCCTATCACAAGCTATTATATGTGAACCAGGGAGAGATTTTAGTCTATGGTGATTTTGGCGAGAGCATCTGCATAAAGGAGGGCGAAAGCCTTATTACACCTACGGATATACCTGTAGGAATCAAAACAGATGTAGAGGCAGTTTATACCGAAATAGAAATTAGGAGGAATGATAAAATGAATGAAGTAATCAAGGCAGGAGAAGTATTTAAATTGGGAGAGATGCTTCCATACCAGGACGACAAGATCGTCAACATGGACGTGGTAAGCAATGACAAAATGAAGTTTGTAGTGATGGCTTTTGACGCAGGATGTGGTCTGTCAGAGCATGCGGCTCCAGGCGAAGCAATTATTTTTGCTTTGGACGGAGAAGGCATCATCGGCTACGAAGGAAAAGAATATCCAATCAAGGCAGGAGAGAATTTCCATTTTGCAAAAAATGGTCTCCACAGTGTAAAGGCTACAAGCAAGTTCAAGATGGCATTGCTTTTGACATTGGATAACTAGTGCTAGCGTATAATAAATAACTAGAGCAATAAAATAACCTATAGATTTTATAGGACAAATGCACTAAAACCGCTGTGATTCCAGTAATTACTGGA
>CAVIOJ010000035.1:0-2407 GCA_963644225.1 Lachnospiraceae bacterium
ACAAGATGTTTTCTTGTAAAAACCATTAAGCAATCTGTCGTAGAGCTGATTTCTAGAATTAGCAATAAATAAGCTCGACAGTATTATCTGTCGAGCCATCGTCATGTATATAGCAGGTAAAACGAAGAAAGAGGCATCCCTTTCTAAGAACCCTGGGTTCGAATTATTTACTAGCCACATAATCCTTGTAAGAAGAATTCACCTTGTCCTTGTCAGACAAAATCAAGTCCTCTGGTCCCATACCTTCTGGCATAGGCCACTCTACAGCGATATCCGGGTCATTCCACATAAGGCCGCCCTCATCGTTTGGATGATAAAAATCTGTAACCTTGTAGCAAAATTCTGCATAATCAGAAAGGACGATGAATCCATGGGCAAATCCCTTTGGAATGAAAAACTGCTTCTTGTTCTCAGCGGTCAAGGTCACGCCAAACCACTTGCCAAAAGTCTCTGAGCCCTCACGCAAATCCACTGCCACATCGAAAACTTCGCCGTTGATAACACGAACAAGCTTGTCCTGTGGATAGTTGATCTGGAAATGAAGTCCACGAAGCACACCTTTTTTCGATGCTGACTGATTGTCCTGTACGAACTGGCAATCGATTCCTGCTGCTGCAAAATCGTTGTAGTTGTAGGTCTCCATAAAATAGCCTCTGTCATCGCCAAATACTGTTGGCTCGATAACCTTTAATCCTTTGATTCCGTTACAATCCTCTGTTACTGTAATTTTTCCCATTTTTATACCTCGTTTTCTACGCAAAAATTTTTAGATAAATCCCTACTCCCAAGCATACCATCTTTCTCATAAAAACCGCATACTTGATGTCAAACTCGCTCAAGCCCAGTTCTTCCTGATTTTTACGAAAGAGTCTGTAATGCTCATCCACATAGATAGCAGTCTTTTCCTTGTCGCCACCCATGACCTGGCCGGTGTTGGAGTCCTTTCTCACGCGAAAGGCATTGAGCGGCTCATGGATAATAAAAATCTGTCCGAGCTTTGCAATATTTACAAAGAAATCATAATCTACTATGTAGTGAAAATCAAATGAAAATCCACCTGATTTCTCATAAGCTTCCCTGCGAAATGTATTGGCCATAGGTGCTCCCAAAATATCTCTTGTAAAAAAGCAATGGCGAACCAATTTTTTTCCATCCACAAGGCCAGACTTGCGATAGCGCTTGTGCATACCGCAATATTTATCATTGGAATCCACCAACTTAGTGTCACTACTCACCATCACAGCCTCGGGATTGGCTTCTAAGGCCGCTATCTCCTTGGCTACCATGTCAGGTGCCAACAAGTCGTCCGCGCAGACCAATTTCAAATAATCTCCATGGCACAACTGCAGGCAACGATTCCAATTGCCAGCCATACCAAGATTTTTTTCATTTTTAAAAATACGAATGCGGCTATCCGCAGCGGCATACTTTTCTATCACAGAATAAGTCTCATCCGAAGAATTGTCGTCTACAATAACAATCTCAAGATTGCCATAGGTCTGGGCCAGCAAAGATTCAATTGTATCACCAATATATTCCGCACTATTGTAAGCCGGGATAGCTATACTCATCAATTTGTTCATAGTCATTTTCATTTATTTTTCTAAATGCTCATATTCATAATGCACATGCTGCAATTCCATCTCGAAATCCTGGCGGTTCTTTTTCGTAATGGTCTGAAGCTGCAGTCCTGCAAAAAAGGAAATCATAGCTCCCATCACAGAGAATCCGCAGACAATCAATGTCGGGAAACGCTCCACCAAACCAGTATTTTTATACTCAATCCATACCGGGATCATAAATCCCAAGCCGAGTAAGGCCAAAATGACCGCAATCACACCAAAGAAAGCCATAGGCTTGTAGGTACGAAATAGACTTGCAATGGTGCGAAGTACCTTGAAACCATCACTGTAAGTATTGAGCTTGGACTCGCTGCCTTCTGGGCGGTCACGATACTCAATAACAACATTTTCCACAAACATATTTTTATCAGCTGCGTGAATACTCATCTCCGTCTCTATCTCAAACCCCTGGGACAAAACTGGAAATGTCTTGACGAACTGGTAGCTAAAAGCCCGGTAACCCGTCATGATGTCCTTGATATTGGTGTGAAAAAGGTTGTTGATGGAAGAACGCACGATAGAATTTCCAAAATTGTGGAAAGGTCGCTTGTTCTCCTCAAAATATGTGGATGAAAGGCGATCTCCTACCACCATATCAGCATGATGATTCAGGACACATTCTGCCATCTCTCTGGCGCTGTCGGCCGGATAGGTATCATCTCCATCTGTCATGATATAACACTGGGCATCGATCTCACGAAACATTCGGCGGATAACATTGCCCTTGCCCTGCTGGTATTCATATTTGACAATAGCCCCTGCATTTCTGGCAATCTCGTCTGTAC
>CAVIOJ010000036.1:0-4508 GCA_963644225.1 Lachnospiraceae bacterium
ATGTAGGATAGCCAATGTAAAGAGAAAAAAACGTTGATTGAAAAACAACAAAATGGAGTCAATGAAAGCGAGTCTTGAAAATTGATTACAGAAAGTTGTGAAAAAAGGAGGTACTTTATGAAATCAGATAAAAAAGGATTAAATCAGGAGATGATTTTACTATATGGGTTATGTGCTCTTTTAATTTCCATCAGTATTATTTTTACCGTAGCAATCTGGAGTAGCATAGATTTGACAGCTTGTAACAGCACATTCCTTGTGGGAATTTTTTCTATTCTTACAGGCGGGATTTGGGGCTTCCTTCTCTGTAGAAATTGTTGACTAGTTTGCTAGAGTTTCTTATAATTTTATGGAGTGTTTATTTGGAATATTTACTATTACCTAAAAGATTATATTTACCATAAATGATAAGGAGACAACCGATGAGACAGATAAAAAATAAGATGATATGTGGTATATTTTCCTGCTTACTTTTATTCTCTACTTTAGGGATTGACAGTTTTGCTGCAGGAACTACATTGCTTCATTTTAGTTCGAATAACATCAATGTGGGAGACAGCGTGTCGATTACTGTTACCGCATCAGAAAGTGCGGATATTACCTTAAATTATGATAGTTCCATGTTGAAATTATCGGACTCTTCCCACAGTGGAAGTGGCAGCTCGGTCGCTATGCATGGAACATCTGATACTGTGACTTTCCAGGCTATTTCTGGTGGAAAGGCGTTGATTTCAGCAACCTCTGCTACTTTATCTGGAAGTTCAGCTTATTTGACCATTTCCGGAAGTGCAGCTACTAGTGACACAGATGAGCAGACTGATAACCAGAATACGAGTGATAATGCCACTGAGGATTCATCTGAAGATTCATCTTTATCAGAAGAAATCCGCCTTGAAAGCAACGGTGATTCTTATGTAATACTTGCAACACCAGAGGTGCTACTTTCAGATTCTTTTAAAGAAGTGAGCCTTACAACGGATGCGGCTACATTTTCTGCATATCAATATGAAAGTGAGACAGATAGTACCATTTATTATATTTACGGTACCAATCAGGATGGCGTGATTGGATGGTACTCTTATGACTCATCTGATGCTTCTTTGCAAAAGGTAAATGAGGCAGTATTTCAGCAAAATTCTGTTACAGAAGATTTGACAGAAACGACTACATCAAGCGATGCATATTTTTCAAAATGGCAAAAACAGCGTTATCTTATAGCAGGCCTTCTTTTTGTTATAGTTATTTTGATTGTTATTGTCATCAATATTGTGCTCTCTTCAAAAAGAAAAGATGGAGATGGGGATGTATTTGCAGATTCTGATGACGATGATGACTACGATGATGATGAGGACGCCTGCGATGATGACTATGATGATGATTATGATGGTGAAGCTGACGGCGAAGATAAAACTGAATCAGAAGTAGGCATTTTAGATTTGGATGATGTAGATTTAGCGGATGCAAGTTCAGAAGATGCAAATTCAGAGAATGCAAATCCAGATGTCGTAAATTTAGATAATATTAATTTGAATAATGCAAGTTTAGAAGACGCAAATTCGAATAATGCCGATTTGGAGATCATAAATTTGGAAAGTATAGATTTGAAGGATGAAAACTCGGAAGACGCAAATGCAGAAGATGCCGATTCCGATATCATAAATCTAGAGAGCGTGGATTTGAAGGATGAAAACTCAGAAGAAGTAAATCCAGAGGATAACGATTCGGATGTAGTAAATCCAGAAGATGCAAATTTAGTAGATGAAAATCTAAAAGGCAAAAATCCAGAAGACTTAAATTCAAAAGGTGCAAATTCAAAAGATACGAATCCAGAAGAAGCAAAGGCTGTAAACAGTGGTAGTGATTCTTTAGACGATGCAAATGAAGTTGCAAAAAAGAGTAATGATTTTACATCTAAGTCAAAAAAAGCAACTGAGCAGCAAAAGACGTCTTCTCTTTTATATGGAAATATAAAGGGAACCGAGGTATTTAAAAGCAAGGAGAATACCCGATACAAGTCTGCAGACGCAGATAATAAAATTGATATTTTGGATTTAAACGACTTGTAATATTGGAGGCATAAAATACATGATGGATATGACTACGCAGGCAAAGGCTGCGTTGCAATATGCAAAAAAAACAGCAAAAAAATTAGGGCATAGCTATATTGGTACTGAGCATTTACTTGTAGGACTTTGCAGACAGGAGGATTCTCTTTCTTCTAAGGTTTTGCAAAACTTTGGAGTTACAGAAAAAAGTCTGCTTGGTCTGATTGATGAGCTTATTTCTACAGAGTCGGATGTTTCTGTAGCCGATTGGGATGGTAATACACCAAAGTTGGATCGCCTTTTGGAAATGGCAGAACATGAAGCAAATGCTTGTGAAATGGATACGATTGGAACAGAGCATCTTTTGCTTGCCATGATGCGAATGCATGATAGTGCTGGAGCCAGGATTTTGGCATCTATGTCTATTGACCCACAGAAACTTTTTACAGAACTGATTTCTGCAATGGGAAGCGAAGGCATCATATATAGAGAAAATTTTTCTAAAAATAGACCTAAAAACCAGTCGTCATCATCTGCATTAGATACATATGCACGTGATTTGACAGAATTGGCGGAGCTTGGAAAGCTAGACCATGTTATAGGTCGAGAAGACGAAATCCTTCGTCTGATTCAGATTTTAAGCCGCAGGGGAAAGAACAATCCATGTTTGATTGGAGAGCCTGGAGTAGGAAAAACTGCTATTGTAGAGGGACTTGCTCAGAGAATTGTCCTTGGATTGGTCCCAGATTCTGTTGCCCAAAAAAGAGTAATGTCCTTGGATTTATCTGCCATGGTTGCAGGATCGAAATATCGTGGTGAATTCGAGGAACGCATTAAAAATGTTATTGCAGAAGTTATTTCAGACGGCAATGTTCTTTTGTTTATCGATGAAATGCATACTTTGATTGGTGCAGGCGGCGCAGAAGGCTCTTTGGATGCCTCCAATATTTTAAAGCCTGCCATGGCAAGAGGCGAGATCCAGATTATTGGAGCTACTACCATTGCTGAATATAGAAAATACGTAGAAAAAGATGCAGCATTGGAGCGCAGATTCCAGCCAATCATGGTAGAAGAACCAACAGAAGAAGAAACTATTGCTATTTTAAATGGAATAAAGAGTCATTATGAATCCCATCATGGTGTAGAAATTTCTGATGAAGCAGTAGAGGCAGCTGTCTCTATGTCGAGCCGTTATATTGCAGATCGATTCCTGCCAGACAAGGCAATTGATTTGATGGATGAGGCTGCAGCCCACATCCGCCTTATGGAAGTTAAGGCGCCAGAGCAGATGCTTTCTTTGGAAGAAGAATACAACGACCTAACAGATCGACTCGAGCAAAGTCTTGCTGCAGGGGATATAGAACAAGCATCTACGATCAGAAAAGAACAGGCTGATGTTGACAAGCAGCTCTCAAATTTACAAAAGAAATTTGAACGTCGTAAAAAAGGTAAAAAGTTGATTCTTGGAGAAGATGACATTGCACAAGTTGTTTCCATTTGGACCAAGATTCCAGTTGCAAAATTAAATGAAAAAGAAGCAGTACGTCTTCGCAATTTGGAAAAAACTTTGCATAAGCGGGTAATAGGACAGGAAGAGGCGATTGGAGCTGTATCAAGAGCCGTTCGCAGAGGTCGTGTTGGCTTAAAGGAAGCAAACCGACCGATAGGATCTTTCCTATTTTTAGGACCGACGGGTGTAGGTAAGACAGAGATCTCAAAGGCTTTGGCTGAGGCTGTTTTTGGCAATGAAAATGCCATGATTCGCGTGGATATGACAGAATATATGGAAAAACACAGCGTGTCAAAGATGATAGGATCTCCTCCTGGTTATGTTGGCCACGAAGAGGGCGGCCAGCTTAGCGAAAAGGTTCGCAGAAATCCATATTCGGTTGTTCTTTTTGACGAGATAGAAAAGGCCCATCCAGATGTATTTAATATTTTGCTTCAAGTTTTAGACGATGGTCATATTACAGATTCTCAGGGACGCAAGGTAAGCTTTAAAAATACGATTATCATTATGACTTCAAATGCGGGTGCTCAGGCAATCGTAGAACCTAAAAAACTCGGGTTTGCTTCTACCTATGATGAAAAGCATAATTATGATTCTATGAAAAGTGCTGTGATGGAGGAAGTAAAGCGCTCCTTTAAACCGGAATTTTTGAATCGTATTGATGAAACTATCGTTTTCCGTTCTTTAAATAAAGAAGACATGAAACAGATAGTGACTATTATGACCAAGTCTTTGATAGAGCGAGCCAAGAGTCAACTAGGAATTGAGTTGGTTATACGTGATTCGGTTAAAAAACATTTGGTTGAGATTTCTTATGATACCAAATTTGGTGCGCGACCTCTCCGCAGAAAGATACAGACGGAGTTGGAAGACAAATTGGCAGAGGCTATTTTAGAGGGAGACATCAAGGCTGGAAGCAAAGTGACCGCCACCATGAAAAATGGTCAGATAAC
>CAVIOJ010000037.1:0-5566 GCA_963644225.1 Lachnospiraceae bacterium
CCTTACCTGTCCTTTGTTGGCCTTGAGGGAATTCCTGGAGTCAAGCATTTGTTTACTACAAGGGAAGGCGGAGTCAGCCAGGGGATGTTTTCTACGTTAAACCTTAGTTTTTCCAGGGGTGATGACAAAGAAGCTGTACTAGAGAATTATCGCAGAGTGGCAAGTTTCTTTGGCTGCGGCGTAGAGGATATTGTAGCCAGTGATCAGACCCATACTACAAATGTCATGAAAGTAACCAAAATGCATAAAGGAATGGGCGTCACAAGAGAAAAAGATTACTCGGATGTGGATGGTTTGATTACCAACGAACCTGGCATATTGCTTGCAACTTTTTATGCAGATTGTGTGCCTCTATATTTTATCGATGAAAAAAATCATGCCATAGGTTTGTCTCATTCCGGATGGCGTGGAACGAAAAATCGTATGGGCAAGCAAACTATTCTTGCAATGACAAAGGAATTTGGAACCAATCCTAAGGACTTGTACTGTGCCATAGGACCATCTATTTGTCAGGATTGCTACGAGATAGATATAGATGTGGCCAAAGAGTTTATGGATGAATTTAAAGATAGTGCCAAGGATATTTTGAGAGAAGGAAAAAATGACAAATATTATCTGGATTTATGGGAAGCCAATCGCATGGCCCTTAGAGAAGCGGGCGTTTTAGAAGACCATATTTTTACCACAAATGTGTGTACTTGCTGCAACCCCGATCTTTTGTTTTCTCACAGAGCATCCCATGGAAAACGCGGAAATTTAGGAGCATTTTTGATGCTTACGGACTAAGGAGTATATATGAAAACAGCACAGCAAATTGCAAATGTAAAAGTAAATAGCCCGGCTCAAAGGGCAGGTCTTGAGCCCTTAGACTGCATCAAAAGCATCAATGGTAAGGAATTGCTTGATATCTTTGATTATTACTATTATGAGGATGAGTCTCATCTTTCTATGGTAATTGAAAAGCCAGATGGAAGACTATTAGATGTTACAGTTGAAAAAGAAGAGGGTGAGGATTTAGGAATCTCTTTTGAAAATGGTTTGATGGATGACTATAGATCTTGCCACAATAAGTGTATGTTTTGCTTTATTGACCAGATGCCTCCGGGGATGAGAGAGACACTATATTTTAAAGATGACGATACCAGACTTTCTTTTTTGCAAGGCAACTATGTGACTCTTACAAATATGAAGGAAGCGGATTTAGACCGAATTATTCATTATCATTTGGCTCCAATCAATGTATCTGTACATGCTACCAATCCCGAATTGCGTTGTAAGATGCTACACAATCGTTTCGCTGGCGATGTGCTTGAAAAGATAAAAAAACTTTCAGATGCGGGAATAGAGATGAACGCACAGATTGTGCTTTGTAAAGGGGAGAATGATGGAGCAGAACTTGATCGCTCCATCGGGGATCTTTTGCAATTTTATCCGAATATGCAAAGTATGTCAGTGGTCCCGGTAGGGCTCACCAAATACCGGCAGGGACTCTATCCTTTAGAGGCCTATGAAAAAGAGGAAGCCAGGGAGGTTTTAAAAACCATTCACAAGTGGCAGGATATCAGTTTTGAAAAATACGGTACACATTTTGTTCAGGCTTCTGATGAGTGGTATCTGACAGCGGAGATGGATTTGCCACAGGAAGATCGCTATGATGGCTATACCCAGTTGGAAAATGGTGTCGGAATGCTTCGACTGCTTATGGATGAATTCCGCGATGCTTTGAAAAAAGAAAAGCCACATCCTTTTATGAGAAGAAAAGAAGTATCCATAGCAACAGGCAGATTGGCGGCACCTTTTATTGAACAATTGATGCAGGAATTCATGGAAAAATATCCTAAAATTTTAGTGCATGTCTATGCCATTCGCAATGATTTCTTTGGTGAAAAAATAACGGTATCCGGTTTGATTACCGGTGGAGATTTGATGGCACAGCTAAAAGATAAACCATTGGGAAGTCATCTGCTTTTGCCACAAAATATGATTCGCCAAGAGGAAAAAGATTTCCTTGATGATGTGAAAGTAAGCGATCTTTCCCTTGCTTTACAAGTAGAAGTAGATATTGTAAAATCAAGCGGATATGATTTGCTTAGACAATTAATTATGCTATAGATGGAGGTTTGTATGAGTAAGCCTGTAGTTGCTATTGTAGGTAGACCAAACGTGGGAAAATCCACCTTGTTCAATGCACTAGCTGGAGAAAGAATTTCAATTGTAAAAGATACACCAGGTGTAACACGTGACCGTATTTATGCGGATGTCACCTGGTTAAACTATGAATTTACCATGATTGATACTGGTGGTATTGAGCCGGAATCAAAAGATATTATCATTAGTCAGATGCGCCAGCAGGCTCAGATTGCCATTGATACGGCGGATGTCATTATTTTCATGACAGATGTAAAACAGGGTCTTGTAGATGCTGATGCCAAGGTGGCTGACATGCTTCGCCGTTCAAAGAAACCTGTTGTTCTTGTGGTAAATAAAGTAGATTCCTTTGAAAAATATATGGCGGATGTCTACGAGTTTTATAATTTGGGAATTGGAGATCCTATGCCAATTTCTTCCTCATCAATGCTTGGATTAGGAGATATGTTAGATCAGGTTATTTCTTATTTCCCAGAAGGCTCAGAGAGCAATGAAGAGGATGAGATTCCAAAGATTGCCATTGTAGGTAAGCCAAATGTAGGAAAATCTTCACTTGTAAACCGTCTTGTTGGACAGGATAGAGTGATTGTATCTGATATTGCAGGAACTACCCGTGATGCGGTAGATACCAAGGTGAAGTTTCATGGCAAGGAGTATATTTTTATTGATACAGCCGGACTTCGCAGAAAGAGCAAAATCAAAGAAGAGTTAGAGCGTTTTAGTATCATTCGAGCTGTGGCAGCCGTGGAAAAAGCAGATGTTGTTATTGTGATGATTGATGCTACTGAAGGCGTTACCGAGCAGGATGCAAAAATTGCCGGCATCGCACATGAGCGCGGCAAGGGAATTATTATCGCTGTAAATAAATGGGATGCCATTGAAAAAGATGACAAGACCATCTACAAACACAAAGAAAAAATCCGACAGACTTTGTCTTTTATGCCATATGCTCAGATTATGTTTATCTCTGTTCTTACGGGACAACGTTTGTCTAAAATCTACGAAACGATTGATGCTGTTATAGAAAATAATTCTATGCGTGTTGCAACAGGTGTGTTAAATGAAATTGTTACAGAAGCCGTTGCCATGCAACAGCCACCTTCAGATAAGGGACGAAGACTTAAAATCTACTATGTGACACAGGTTGCTGTTAAGCCACCTACATTTGTTGTCTTTGTCAATGACAAAGAACTGATGCATTTTTCATATACGAGATATTTGGAAAATCGTATCCGTGATGCGTTTGGATTCGAGGGAACATCGCTGAAATTTATTATTCGCGAGAGAAAGGATGATTAATATGGAAATGGCAAGAGTGCTTTCTCTTCTCATTGGATATATTTTTGGCCTTTTTATTACAGGCTATATTTTTGGCAAGAAAAAAGATGTTGATATTCGAAAAAAAGGAAGCGGCAATGTAGGAACTACAAATACTATTCGTATTTTGGGTCTGAAAGTGGGAACCTTTACCCTTGTGGGCGATTGCTTGAAATGTATCCTGGCAGTCTTATTTGTATGGTGTCTTTTTCATAATAAGTATCCAGATCAGGTGAGCCTTTTACAGCTTTATGCGGCAATTGGCGCGATTTTAGGCCATGATTTCCCCTTTTATCTAAAGTTTAAGGGAGGAAAAGGAATAGCCACAAGTTTTGGTATGATTGTGGCACTCTTTCCTTGGTGCCTGCCGATTTGCTTTGTTGCCTTTGCTCTTGCAGTCGGAATTACAAGATTTGTATCTCTAGGGTCTATTCTTGCAGCGTTAGCTCTTTTGGTGCAGACATGGGTATTTGGTGCAATGGGCTGGATGCCTTATGGCGATGAGTATTTATTGGAAGCCCAGATATTGATTTCCATGGTTTGTTTGTTGGCTATTGTATTACATCATGCAAATATCAATCGTCTGATTCACGGAAATGAAAATAAATTTTCTTTTAAATCAAAAAGAGATTGAGGTTTATTGATATGAAAATTGCGGTAATTGGAGCTGGAAGTTGGGGAATGGCCCTTGGAATTTTGCTTCATAAGAATGGACATGAAGTTTGCATGTGGTCACATAGACAGTCACAGGTTACATCCATGAAAGATACGGGATATGCTGACAAATTGCCTTCTGTAAGAATCCCAGCAGGGATGGGACTTACTGCTGATTTAAAGGAAGCTATGGATGGAGCGAAAATGCTTGTTATGGCGGTTCCTTCTACAGCTACGAGAGCTACGGCGAAAAAAATGCTGCCTTTCATGGAAAAAGATGTGATTATCTGTAGTGTTTCCAAGGGAATCGAAGAGAATACTTTGTTTACCCAATGCCAGATTTTAGAAGATGTTTTGGGAGATGATGTAAAAATCGCAGCTCTAAGTGGTCCATCTCATGCAGAAGAAGTGGTTAAAAATATGCCGACGGTTGTTGTGGCTGCGGCAAAAGATGAAGAAGTCGCACTTGCCGTTCAGGATACATTTTTAAATGAGAGTTTTCGAGTTTATACCAGTACGGATTTGACGGGAGTTGAAGTGGGAGCTTCTCTAAAAAATGTCATTGCCTTAGCAGCCGGTATGTCGGATGGATTAGGTTATGGAGACAATGCGAAAGCGGCTCTTATTACGAGGGGAATCAAGGAGATTTCCGGGCTGGCAGTTGCCATGGGAGGAGATATGCAGACCTTAAGCGGTCTGGCTGGAACGGGAGATTTGATTGTCACCTGTTCTAGTATGCACAGCCGTAACCGAAGGGCTGGAATGCTGATTGGAAAGGGAATGCAACCAAAACTTGCCATGGAAGAAGTCCATATGGTAGTAGAAGGAGTTTATTCTGCCAAGGCAGCGCTTGCACTTGGCAAAAAATATCAAGTGAGTCTTCCGATTATAGAACAGGTAAACGCTGTTTTATTCCAGGAGATGAATCCAAAAGATGCTGTGCAAAAATTGATGGGGCGTGATCCGAAGCCAGAAATGGCATAGTTTAATGTCTTGGCTTGCCAATTAAAATGCCTATCAAAATTTGAAGAAAAGGCTTGCATAGTAGATAGTCGCGTGGTATAATTGTCGACGGCTCAAAATTAATCACACATAAGGATTGAAAAAAGTGGTGCCCCAAAAAGAGGGTCTTTTTCAAGAAGAATTATGTGGAAGTAAATAACCAGGAGGTAAGAAAATGAGTGTTATTTCAATGAAGCAGTTATTAGAGGCAGGTGTTCATTTCGGACATCAGACAAGAAGATGGAACCCTAAGATGGCTCCTTACATCTACACAGAGAGAAATGGTATCCATATCATTGATCTTCAGAAGTCTGTAGGTAAGGTTGACGAGGCTTATGACGCAGTATTTGATATTGCTGAGCAGGGTGGAATCATTCTTTTTGTTGGTACAAAGAAGCAGGCACAGGATGCTATCAAGCAGGAAGCTGAGCGTTGCGGCATGTAC
>CAVIOJ010000037.1:5631-9339 GCA_963644225.1 Lachnospiraceae bacterium
GGTATGTTCTATGTAAACGAGAGATGGCTTGGTGGTATGCTTACAAACTTCAAGACAATCGAGAGCAGAATTGCCAGATTAAAAGAAATCAAGGCTATGTCTGAAGATGGAACATTTGATGTTCTTCCTAAGAAGGAAGTTATCAAGTTAAACAAAGAACTTGATAAATTACAGAAGAACCTTGGTGGTATCGAAGATATGGGAAGAATCCCAGATGCAATCTTTATCGTAGATCCAAAGAAGGAAAGAATCTGCGTACAGGAAGCTCACGCACTTGGTATTCCACTTATCGGTATTGCTGATACAAACTGCGATCCAGATGAATTAGATTATATTATCCCAGGTAATGACGATGCAATTCGTGCTGTTAAGCTTATCGTTGGTAAGATGGCAGATGCTGTTGTTGAAGCAAAGCAGGGATCTGTTGATGTTGATACTGAAGAAGCAGTAGAAGAAAACGAAGAAGCATAATTTTATTTTTGATTTGGAGGAAAAGACAATGGCTATTACAGCAGCTATGGTTAAAGAATTACGTGAACTTACAGGCGCTGGAATGATGGACTGTAAGAAAGCACTTGGAGAGACAGACGGTGATATGGATGCCGCTGTAGAATTTCTTGCAAAGAAGGGTCTTGCTAAGGCTGAGAAAAAAGCAGGTCGTATCGCAGCAGAAGGTATCGTTGCATTGGAAGTTTCTGCTGATGCTAAGAAGGCAGTTGCAGTAGAAGTTAACTCTGAGACAGACTTCGTTGCAAAGAACGAAAAATTCCAGAACTATGTTGCACAGGTTGCATCACAGGCTATGAATACAACAGCTACAGATATCGACGCATTCCTTGCTGAGGCTTGGGCACTTGATACAACAAAGACTGTAAATGAAGAGTTGGCAAGCCAGATTTCTGTTATCGGTGAGAACTTAAAGATTCGTCGTTTCGCTCAGGTAGAAGAAGCTAATGGTTTCGTTGCTGATTATGTTCATATGGGTGGAAAGATTGGTGTTTTAGTTGACGTTGAGACAGACGTAATCAACGACGCAATCAAGGAAATGGCTAGAAACCTTGCTATGCAGGTTGCAGCTTTGAATCCTAAGTATACAGATCGTTCAGAAGTTAGCGCTGATTATATTGCACATGAAGAAGAAATCCTTCGTGCACAGATCGCCAATGATCCTAAGGAATCTCAGAAGCCTGAGAAGGTTATCGAGGGAATGATCAAAGGACGTATCAACAAGGAATTAAAGGAAGTTGTTCTTTTAGACCAGGTATATGTTAAGGCTGAAGACGGAAAGCAGATCGTTTCAAATTACATCGCTGACGTTGCAAAGGCTAACAATGCCAACATTAAAATCAAAGGATTTGTTCGTTTTGAAACAGGCGAAGGAATCGAAAAGAAGGAAGAAGACTTTGCTGCAGAAGTAGCTGCACAGATGAACGCATAGTCAGATTTATTCTATGAAACGTATATCCTGTGGATCGCTATGGCGGTTCGCAGGATATTTTTTTACGAAAGTGGCGATGAAAACGGGAGGTTAATTATGCCAGTTTTTGATTTCGACAAAATGCAAAAAGAAGAGGGCGAAAAAAAAGAATGTACCTATTCTGTTTTCTTTAGTGATGCTAAAGAGGCGTCAGAAAAAAATCCCATTCTTGTTTTATCAAACAAGAATAATAAGTGGAAACATCATGAAAATGGCTCTTTTACCAATCAGATACTTGAGACTGCCTTTGCCTTTGATGAAGAAGAGGGGAAGATACATGCAGATATTTTAAAGATTGATGCAAGATTTGTGAGCTTGATAAAATGGCTTGGCGAAAATCATATTCAGGTTCAGCTTTCTGGAATCAATAATGAAGAGGGATATCAGGTCTATCGTATTCGTGAGTTTGCTTCAGGAAATGGTACAAAGTTGTCAGCGGAAGACGGCTTTTTGCAATATATGATGGAACGACTTTTTGCCAGTGATGCTCCAAAATCTGTGGAAGAGGATGAAGAGACTGAAGAAAACGGCGATGATATGAAGCTTACAAGCATTCAAAGTATTACTGACTTTTTGACCTGTGCGGGTAATACTCTTCCAGATCATATCAGATTGTGGGCCAGACGTAATCTTGCGGTTGCAAAGTCAAATGAAGTTTCCCCTGAGGAGAGACGACACGCCCAAAGAGCTCTTTCTATCATGATGAATATCAAGTGGAAAAATCAGTATTTTGAAGCTATTGACCCGCTAGAAGCCAGACGCATTTTGGATGAAGAACTCTATGGAATGGAAAAGGTAAAACAAAGAATTATTGAGACTATCATTCAGATTAACCGTACCCATACTTTGCCAGCTTATGGACTTTTATTAATTGGACCAGCGGGAACAGGAAAATCACAGATTGCTTATGCTGTTGCAAAAATCTTGCGTCTGCCTTGGACAACTCTTGATATGAGTTCTATCAATGATCCGGAGCAGTTGACAGGAAGTTCGAGAATTTATGCCAATGCAAAGCCAGGAATTATCATGGATGCCTTTTCCATGGCGGAGGAGTCAAATCTTGTTTTTATAATCAATGAGCTTGATAAGGCGGATTCTGGAAAAGGTAATGGAAATCCGGCGGATGTTCTTTTGACTCTACTTGATAATCTCGGCTTTACGGATAATTATATGGAGTGCATGATTCCTACCAATGGTGTCTATCCTATTGCGACAGCAAATGATAGGGATCGTATCAGTGCGCCTTTGATGTCGCGTTTTGCTGTCATAGAGATTCCGGATTATACAGACGAAGAGAAAAAGATTATTTTTTCAGAATTTTCTTTGCCAAAAGTTTTAAGAAGAATTGGAATGTCAGAGCAGGAGTGTAAACTTTCCGAAGAAGGTTTAAATAAGGTGGTAGAACTTTATCGCAACACCTCAGGAATTCGCGATTTGGAGCAGGCGGCAGAACATATTGCTGCAAATGCTTTGTATCAGATTGAAGTGGATAAGAAGACACATGTTGTTTTTGACGATAAAATGATAGAAGAATTACTAGGATAAAAGGTGCATTTTATGAGTTTTTTGGTACTGTTTGAGCAGATGATGGCTCTTTTTGCCATGATCCTGATTGGATATTTTGCATATAAAATCAACTGGATTGATCAGGATGTTACAAACAAGCTTTCCAAGCTGATTGTCAATGTGTTAAATCCAGCCCTCTTATTAAATGGAGTTTTCGACAAGGAAAGCGTGGCTGAATCTGCAAAATTAATAGAAAATTTAAGATTTGTTTTTTTGTATTTTTGCCTTTTATTTGTACTTAGTTTTATTGTGGCAAAGTTACTTCGGACCAGGGAATATGAGAATCGTTATCAGTTAATGCTTATTTTTTCCAATGTTGGATTTATGGGGATTCCCGTATTAAAGTCAATTTTTGGTAATAAATGCGTCATTTTCATAACTTTTTATATTCTTGTTTACAATATTTTGATTTATACCGTTGGTATTTTGCTGGCGCAAAAAAATCTTCCCAAGGAAAAAAAGAAGAGTGCACTAAAGGAAATCGTCAATCCTGGAACTATATCAGCGATTGCGGCCATTATTATATTTTTGCTAAAAATCCAGGTGCCACAGGGAGTGATTACTTTCTGTGACTATGTGGGAAATTCTGTAATTCCGTTTTCCATGATAGTTATTGGTGTTTCCATTGCTCAAATGCCTATGAAGGAGATTTTTGGCAATGCAAA
>CAVIOJ010000038.1:0-2253 GCA_963644225.1 Lachnospiraceae bacterium
TTTTTATACTAAAAACAGGGGGACAAAAATTTGGAAAAGGAAATTTCCCAGGCAGTCATTAGACGTATGCCAAGATATTATAGATATTTGGGCGAACTATTAGACGCTGGTGTAGAACGCATCTCATCAAATGAGCTGAGCAATCGTATGCATGTGACTGCATCCCAGATTCGTCAGGATCTCAATAATTTTGGCGGTTTCGGTCAGCAGGGCTACGGTTATAATGTCCAGTATTTATATGATGAAATCGGCAAGATTTTAGGACTTGATCAGACCCATAACGTCATCGTAATTGGTATTGGTAATTTAGGTCAAGCGATTGCTAATTATGTCAAGTTTGACAAATTAGGATTTCGTATCGTAGGACTTTTTGACGTCAACCCTGCGCTAAAAGGTAAAGATGTACGTGGAATCCCGATACAGATGTTAGAAGAACTTCCCGATTTTGTTAAAAAGACAAAAGTAGATATCGCTGCATTGACACTTCCAAAGCAAAATGCAGAGACAACTGCAGCTCAACTTTCTGCACTAGGTATTCATGCTATTTGGAATTTTGCCCACGTGGATTTGGATAATGTAGAGGGCATGGTTGTGGAAAATGTTCATTTGTCAGACAGTTTGATGCAACTTTCTTATAATATGGCAAACTACAACAAAAAATAAGAGGTGGTATCATGGAACGCCAGATTTTTACAGAGGCTTTATCCCAGGTAAAGGTTCCCATATTAGTTTTGGATCAAAAATGGCATAGACTTTTTGCACTGGAAGGAAAGCCAAAAGATGTTGTAGAAATCGAAAATGCACTTCGCAAAAATCTTGAAGAACAAGGACGACTGGGTCAGGAACTAAAGGACTTGAAAAAGTTAAAAGCTGATCTGATGCAGGAAATTGTTGATTTGATGGATACAGATGATAGCGAAAAAATGGAAGAAAAAAAACGTCTGATTGAGGATGTCAATGATAAAATCGCGCTGGACGAAGACGCACTTTTAGACCTTCCAAAAGAAATTCAAAAAAATAATGATGCCCTGATGCTTCTTACCATGAATTTTTGCTATGACAGATTGCGTACTAATTACTCCGAAGCGGAGGAGATTTCTGCTTGGATAAAAAAAGTTCGCGTAGAACTCAAACGCAATATTATAAAAAAGCAAAACAGAGAAATTAACAACAAGGAAATTTATGCCTATATGCACGATATCTTTGGAAAGGATATTATCAATCTTTTTGATGTGCGAAATGATGATGTTGATCTAATTACAGGAGAGGATCGCACAAGCGGAGATACTTCCATGGATCAGCAATTGTCAAATGATGAACAAAGAGGCGAAGAATGAAATATATACTAAATAGCCGCGAGATGAAACAATGTGATATGCGTACCATTGATAACTATGGTACACCCTCTATGGTACTGATGGAGCGGGCCGCATTATCGGTTGTTTCATTTTTGCGTGATAGACAATTACTCGGGAAAAAAATAGGAATTCTTTGTGGCAGCGGCAACAATGGCGGGGATGGACTGGCAATTGCCAGACTACTTTTATTAGAAGATCAGGATGTTTTCGTTTTTTATTTGGGTGATAAAAATAGTGCTACATTAGACAATAAAAAACAAGCTGACATTTTCAAGTCTTATGGTGGAACTTTTTCAGAAGACTTTTCTGAGATTTCTTCATGCAATGTATTGATTGATGCAATTTTTGGCATTGGACTATCAAGAGATGTAACCGGTCTATATGCTGATGCTATTGATAGTGCCAACAAAACTGATGCCTATCGACTTGCTGTTGATATCCCATCTGGCATATCTTGTGACACTGGAAATATTTTAGGGACTGCCTTTATGGCGGATGCAACCATCACTTTTGCTTTCGAAAAAATCGGGCAAAAGCTTTTTCCAGGGAAAAAATACTGCGGCCAAGTTTTGGTGGCTCCTATAGGAATTGAAAAGTGTAGCCTTTCAGATACTGCAAAATTTGTCCGTAAGTTAGAAAGATGTGATCTGTCTTTGTTGCCAAAGCCAGCAGTTGACGATCATAAAGGTTCTCGCGGAAAGGTACTTCTTATTGCTGGCAGCAAAGAGATCGCAGGTGCAGCATGTTTGGCTGCCAAAAGTATTTTAGCCACTGGAGCCGGACTCTTAAAAGTCTATACTCATCAGGACAATCGAAATGTAATATTGTCTCAGATTCCCGAAGCAATTTTATGTTGCTATGACAAATTTAACGAAGAAGATTTACTTGAAAAAAT
>CAVIOJ010000039.1:0-5535 GCA_963644225.1 Lachnospiraceae bacterium
GCACCAGATTAAGGATAATCGGTGTGACTTTCGCATCGCCGCTAAATTTCACGGAAGAAAGGAGGGGACGTCTTATGGCTCGTATTGATGCCGCATACAATTTTTTACTTACGACCTATGGCAAGACCACAGGTTCTCGTTTCGATTCCCATAAGAAGAGCGAACTTCGCTCGGTTTACAACAACATCATAAAGACCAACAAAGACTCGCCTCTCTATAAAATTGTCCAGTCTGGCGATGCAAAAGAATTCGCTTTTGGTATCAAGGCTACTGCCAGCCAGATGCAGACCGCTATTTCTTCCCTAAACGAAGAGGGAACAGATATTTCTTCTATGTTAAAAAAGAAGGTAGCTGTTTCTTCCAACGATGACGCCGTATCTGTTCACTATGTAGGAAATGGTGATCCCGAAGAAACCGATGGATTTGACATTCAGGTACTGACCCTTGCAAAGCCGCAGGTTAATGAAGGAAATTATCTTGCGAAAAATGGTTACGCATTTGAGGAAGGCACATACTCCTTCGATTTGGATATGCCTACCAACTCTTACGAGTTCCAGTTCAATGTAAATACAGGGGATACCAACTTCGATATACAAAACAAGATTTCTCGTCTGATCAACCAGTCTGATATCGGTCTAAACGCCGAGGTTCTTCAGAATAATCGCGGAGGAAGCGCCCTATATATTCAGTCCAGACAGACAGGACTTGCCGAAGATGAAGATGCTATTTTTTCTATTCATTCCAACACTTCTTGGAACGAGGTAAATACCCTGGGTATTGGCCATATCACATCACCGGCCAGCAACTCTTCTTTCCTATTAAATGGAAAAGAGCACACTTCCTTGTCCAATACATTTACAATCAACCGGGCCTTTGAAGTGACTATGCACGACACCACCTCAGAGGATGATGCGGTGCATATCGGCTTTACCGCCAATACAGCTGCCTTGGGCAATAGCTTGGAGCAGTTGCTATACTCCTACAACAACCTGTTGGATATCGGCGAACGCTACAGCACATCCCACAACAGCAACAAGCTGGCAAATGAATTGGAATCCATCCAAAAGAATCACCAAGACGGACTTGCTGCTGTAGGAATCGAAGCCAGTGAAGATGGTCATCTCTCACTTGATAGAGAAAAATTATCCATAGCTATCAGCACAGGAGATACCGCTTCCCACTTCAAGACACTCAATAGTTTTAAGGATTCCCTGCAAAAAGAAGCCAACCGTATTTCCATCGACCCGATGCGTTACATCGACAAGGTCGTAGTAGAATACAAAAATCCTGGCCATACCTTTGCAGCACCATATGCCACAAGTGCATATGCAGGATTGCTTATCGACCAGGCTTTGTAGTTTTTCTGAACTACTTATCGAAGAGGCTATATAGTTTTTTCTGGATTGCTCGGATGCATCAGCAGTCAAATAAAATACAATAAGATTTCTATAAAATAATACAAAAAGGTCATTATAAAAACCGACCACGGAAGTTGAATCAAACTCAACTTCCGTGGCCGGTATTTTTTATCATAAGCATAAATTAATTATGAGGGCATGACTCTAGCATCTGCCGCAAACGGATTTCATAAGTATGATCCGCACTCACTCTCTCATATCCCTTCAAGGCGATCTTTTTTCTCTCGGATTCGTGTCTTAAATAATAGTCTGCTTTTTCCAACATGTCTTCCTGACAGCTATAGCATACGAGGTCATGGTCCAAGTCAAAAAACAAAGGATACTCCGCCTGGAAATTGCTAAGTAAAAATCCACCAGCGCCGAGAACATCAAAGCTGCGCAAAGGTATTCCCGTCTTGATATTTGGAATAGTCATATTCAAATTGATGGGACTATTTTTAAAAACAAAAGGCATCTCATGGTCGTAACTTACCGAACCGCGGTAAGCCGTACGGAAAAGATCGTCCGTGGCATTGTTGCTATACAAGCCCACTTGATGCTTTTTGGATAAGGTAATAAGAGCCCGCTTACGCTGAAGCTGGGCAATCTTGAATCCCAGGGCAGTCACAGAAAATGTCAGGCCCAAATCAGAAAGAGACTCTTTCGAAGAAGGCACAAAGGTATAGATTTCAGAGAGTTCTTCCAAAATGTCCGGTGTCAAAAGTCGGTCAATAAGGTTGACACCATACAAATCCATTTGGGCTTCCATCAGAGCCTCAAAGTAGCCCCGAAGATGGTCTGTTAAAAAAGGCTCCACTTCATCGTATGAGTTTTTGTTGTAGAGATTGCCCACAAATGTAATCTCATCTAACTGACCCAGGCTTCTATTTTTTTCCGCAGCCACATAGGCCTGATTTTTAAACAAGGAATCCAACCGTTTCGTATTTACTGCAAGAGGCAAGTGGTAGACATGCTCCACCCCCATCGCCTGAAATTCCCGCACATTGGATAAGTCAAATAAAAAGAGATAATTGGTTGGATAAAAAATCGATGTGTGATACATGGAAATCATCGGACTGTCGCAGTTCCACATGACATAAGGAACATCGTGATCATGGCAGACCGTAGCAATCAGTGGAAAATAATTGACAGAGAAAACGAAATCATACTTTCCATTGGCTTGCGATAATTTCTCGTCCAGCAAATTTGCGAAACTTTCATCCACATCGTAGTTTTTTAAATCCTGCCAAATCTCCTCCGTCTCGTAGCCAAGATTTAAAAAAGTCTGCAGGATATCCTCATAATTGTATGATTTCCAGCGATAGACCAATATCATATCAAGTGCTCCAAGCGCTCTTTTGCCAACTCGTAGTCTCCAGATTTTTTATAAAAATCAACCGCTTCGTCCATGCGGTGCTGTTTTTCACGGCAAAATCCAGCATAGTAATATGAAAGAAAAGAATTGCTGCCTTCGATGGCATCTGGCTTTTCATTAGAAGCCTTGGCGAACTCAATCACGGCCTGCTCGTACTGGTGCTGCTCCATATAAATCAAGCCCATAACAAAGCAAAAATCTGCATACTGGGAAAAATCATCATAGACGGCCTCTAAGACAATTCCGTCTCGTCCCTGGTCATTATTTAAAAGGGCAAGACCGTAAGCCTTTACCATCTCAATAACGTACTGGTCCTGCACATTCAAATCAAAAGCCAGTCCCGTCTCAAAATACTGGGCCGCATTCTCATAGTCCCCTAGCATGTAAAAATTTTTACCGATGGTATACAAAAGATACCCCGCTTCATTTTGCACCTGACGATCGGCCTCCTGCAGATCTTCATCAGCATGCTGGTTGACAAAGTTTTCCAGTTCTATCTGGAAGAGCTCAATACTGCGCAGGATATCCTCTCTATCTCCTATATCATCTTCCTTAAAAAAATCTGGTGCTATTTTATAAGTCATGGTTTTACCTCGTTTCATTTTTTTTATCGATAAGGGCAGTCCGCCAGATGGTCATTCACCATGCCTATGGCCTGCAAAAAAGAATATGTAATCACCGGGCCCACAAAAGCAATGCCTCGTTTTTTCATATCCGCCGCCATAAGGCGAGACACTTCAGACTGGGTCGGCATCTGGCTAACCATCGTCCAATGTCCGTCTATAACCTTTCCATCACTAAATCCCCACAGATAAGCATCAAAGGAGCCAAACTCTTTCTGAATTTTTTGAACAATCTGGGCATTTTTTCGGACACTAAATATTTTGCTTCGATTGCGAATCAAACCCGGATCTGTCATAAGTCCTTCTAACTCCTCGTCCGTCATTTTCGCGCAAGCATCAATTTTAAAATCGCAAAATGCCCGCCTATAATTCTCTCGTTTGTGCATAATGGTCTTCCAGGACAGTCCAACACTCGCCCCCTCCAGGATAAGCATTTCAAAAAGGAAATCATCGTCGTGACTGACCTTGCACCACTCGTGATCATGATATTCTTCTAAAATGGAATCGCCCTCATACCAGGCGCGACATGCACTACTCATATTCTTCCTCGGTTTGTTGATTTTTATGGGCAAAAATAAGAATATACTTTTTGCGTTGATTATTTATACGCACTATGGATTAACTCCCAAATCGAAAACAAATTTATTCCTATATCTGCCATCATTTTCTTTTACAGCTTCGGATACCCCGCCGCAATTTCCTGACGCCAACAACGAATTGCACATAGACAAGAGTCTGATTGAAAGAATATATTCTACGCCAAGCAAAAAGCCATCTCTTTTTTCTTTCTTACTTGCATGCATCTGGGAAAGCATCTGACCTTGATTTACAGAAAATCTTTCCTGATCAGTAAAGGTAACCTTGTCCTTATAGCGTTCTTTGAAATAATCACAATAAGACGCATCTTCTGTCGCTACATATATGTAATCCAAATCCCATTTTATGAGTAGCTCATCTATCTTTTCACAAAGCTCTTCAATTAATTTCTCATTCTGTAATTTTTCTCGCACATCTTTTCTAACGCTCCGATACTAACGCTTTATATATCGCGCATCACGAAATGAGCCTATTTTCTCGACCTTTCCTTCTTGTACAAGCTTGCCTAATACCAGCTCCACCGTCTTTACACTTACGTCCGGTAATTTATCAAGGACCTCCGCCTTGGATATTGGGACTATTGCTGCAAGTACAACCGCCTCCACCCTCTCGGATTTCTTTGCTTTTTTTAAGGAAAAGTCCATAAAAACATCATCTAAGTCCTTAAAACACCTATATAAAATTTGAACAAAATTAATTATGCATGGCATGTAATCATTAGTATTGTCATGCCATCCTATCGAAGATTCCTGCAAAGCCTGATAGTATGAATCTTTATATTTATTTATCTGACCTTCAAAAGAAATGTACCTGCCAATATCATACCCTGCTATATAGAGCATTAGCACTGATAACAGCCGAGATACTCTGCCGTTCCCATCCAAAAATGGGTGTATACACAAAAAATCCAAGATTACACATGGGATTAAAAATAACTTTGGAATATCGCTGTCTTGTCTTGCATCATAATAAGCCAAAAGCATTTGTTCTATTGCCTCTGGTGTCTCCTTGGCAGATACCGGTCTAAATCTCACCTTTCTGCTGCCATCTGCGTGATACTCCATTATCAAATTGTCATGCTTCTTGTAATGCCCCGCTTCACTGGGAGCAACCATCTCTTCAATTAGTTTATGAAAAAAAAGAATCGTTTCTTCTGTGATATCCATCTCATCATAATTTTCATGAATCATTTTCAAGGCATCTTTATAGCCATTTATTTCTTTTTCCTGATGAGACACCGGGGCCTTCCCTGCAACTAAGTCTCTTATTCTGTCATCTGTAGTGACTATTCCCTCAATCGCGTTGCTTCCTTTAATCGATTCAACTATAGCCTTGTCCCGCAATTTCTCGAAGGTTGCTACATACTGCTGTTTACGTATATGTTCCTTTGAATTTAGATCAGCAATAATATCTGCGATTCCTATAATATTGCCTGGTATATTTTCTTTTAAAAATGAATAATCAAACTTATGCATAGCGCCACCTTTTTATTTACTACCTAAAAATTATCATTTTTTAGGTAGTAACGCAATCACTACTGTTT
>CAVIOJ010000040.1:0-5288 GCA_963644225.1 Lachnospiraceae bacterium
CGGAATGGAAGCTGTAGATGCTTTTTTGATGGCACTCGAAGATGATGAACCTTATGATTTGGCCTGCTTAGATATTATGATGCCGGTGATGGATGGTTATCAGGTTCTTCGCAGTATTCGTGACTTGGAAAAAGACAAAGGAATTCCTGAAGATAAGCAGGTAAAGGTTATCATGACTACAGCCTTGAATGCAGAAGAAAATGTAAAAATGGCCTTTGATTTGGGTTGCAGCGTTTATTCTGGCAAACCTATCAATAAAGACCGTTTTGAACAGGCACTAAAAAAACTCGGTTTGATTTAATTTGATGCCTAAAGTTTGAATCTTTACAAAAATAGAAAGGAGAATTCCATGGCGGATGAATTTAATACAGGCGACATGCTCAGCGTTTACCTGTTTGAAAATCAACAATTATTGGAAAATCTGCAAAACATTGTTATGGAACAAAAGGATGCTGACTCTTTTGATGAAGAGAGTATCAATGAGATTTTCAGAACAATGCATACCATAAAGGGATCTTCTGGAATTATGATGTTTGATGAGATTACCAGGATTTCTCACAAACTAGAAGATGTATTTTATTTTATTCGTGAATCAAAGCCTACAAATGTGCCTCATGTAGAATTAGTAGAGCATGTCCTTGATGTTTCTGATTTTATCATGGGTGAGATGGACAAACTCTCAGATGGCGCTGATGCAGATGGTGATGCCAGCGAACTCTTCGAAAAATTGGATGATTTTCTTAGTAAGATAAAAGGTGAGAAACCAACAAAGAAAAAAGAAGAGGAAAAAATAGAAGAAGAGGGACCAAAGCAGTTTTATATAGCACCGGAATCTGGAGGAGGAAGTAAGCATTTTCGCATTTATCTTACCTATAATCCGCAGATCCAGATGGCAAATATGCATGCTTACAAAACCGTGTTTGCATTAAAAAAGATTGCCAAGGATATTCTTTATTTTCCAGATGATATTTTGACTAATGAAAAAGCATCGGAAAACATTGTAAAAGATGGATTTAGAATTCTTCTTGAGACGGATGAGGATGAAGAAGAAATTCATAAAATCGTACAACCAGGCTATGATCTTACAAAGGTAGAGGTATTCCCTTGCAGTGCAAAGGAATATCAGATGGGCTTTGATGCCGATGGCAATCAGATACAGATAGATTTGGATTCCCCGGTAGAAGAAATTGAAAAAAGAGCCCAGGAAAAAGAGGAAGATGCCCCGAAGAAAAAGATGGCTCCTGGAGATTTCGTTATCGCTTCTAAGGAACCAGGCAAGGGCAAAAATCTTGCAAAAGATAAACCAGCCAAAAAGGATAAGGCTACTTTTATCAGTGTAGATATTGCCAAGATGGATCAGTTGATGGATTTGATTGGTGAGCTTGTTATTTCTCAGTCAGTAGTTTTACAAAATCCAGATTTGAAGGTGCCAGGACTGAATCTAGACAATTTCAACAAGGCTGCTGGACAGATGAAAAAAATCTCCACGGACTTACAAAACGTTATCATGAGCATGCGTATGGTGCCTCTTACCAATACTTTCCAAAAGATGAATCGAATCGTCTTTGAGATGTCAAGAAAGCTTGGAAAAGATGTTTCCTTTGAAATGATAGGAGACACCACAGAAGTTGATAAAAATATTATCGAACATATCTCAGATCCTTTGATGCATCTGGTCAGAAATTCTATGGACCATGGAATTGAGAGCAAGGAAGAAAGATTAGCAGCAGGAAAAACGGAAAAAGCAAAGGTTACCTTGGCTGCAAAGACAGAATCTGGTAAAGTTTGGATTTCGGTATCTGACAATGGCCAGGGACTTAACCGTGATCAGATTATGGCAAAGGCCAGACAACAAGGCTTACTTGAACCTGGCAGAGCGGAAAACACCTATTCAGACAAGGAAGTATATCAATTTATTACACTTCCAGGATTTTCGACCAATAAAAAAGTTACTGAATTCTCTGGTCGTGGAGTAGGAATGGATGTTGTGGTTTCAAACTTGCAAAAAATCGGTGGGTCACTTGAGATTGACTCTACACCGGGCCAGGGAAGTATCATGTGGTTAAAAATTCCACTGACTCTTGCCATCATAGATGGTATTGTGATGGAAGTCGGAAATACTACTTTTGTTATGGCTACAGGTTCTGTAAGAGAGTTTGTTTCGGTGACAAAGGATCGTCTGATCCATGAGCCAGATGGCAACGAATCCGTTATGATTCGCGGTGAGTGTTATCCGGTAATTCGACTTGGCGATTTTTATGATTTAAAAGATTATGAAACAGATGTAGAAAATGGTATGATGGTTATAACAGAGATGGATGGACGAGCGATTTGTCTGTTCGTTGATAAACTGCTTGGCAAGCAGGAGATTGTTGTTAAGCCTATGCCAGATTATATTAAAAAAGTGAAGGGATTATCCGGATGCACTCAGTTAGGGGATGGAAGCATTGCTTTGATTTTAGACGCAGCGGGTTTGATCGAAAACTAGAAAGGAAAGGAAAGCATGGGAGAAATTGACACGCAAAAAGACAAGTATGTGACCTTTAAATCCGGCAATGAATATTTCGGGATAAAAATCGAATATGTCAATGAAATTATTGTTTTTCAAGAGATCACCGAGATCCCGGAGTGCCCTGAGTATGTTAAGGGATTGATTAATTTAAGAGGAAAAATAATACCGGTAGTTGATGTGAGATTGCGTTTCCATCAGGAACCGATACCTTATACGGATCGTACTTGTATCATTGTTATTAATTACGATAATTTGGTTGTTGGATTGATCGTTGAAAAAATTGCTGAGGTGGTAGAAATTCCGGCAGAAAATATTTTGCCTTCTCCATCGATTTCAAAAAATGAGATTGCAAAAGATAAATTTGTTAGTGGCATCGGCAAAGTAGAGGATGCTGTAAAGTTACTTTTGGATCCAGGAAAATTACTTCGTGAAGAAGATGCAACTATATTTGATCAATTAAATGATGAGGAATCAGAAGAAGAAGGAGAAGAGTAAAATGAAAGAAAAGAAAGTGATTAAGATTCATACTTTGTTGGTGATTTCGTTTATTACACCTGAGATTATGCTGTTTTTAAATGATGTATGGTTTTATCAATCTTTAAATAAAGCTATAAAGGGTAAGATTACAGCAGCAGATATGGGATTTTACAACATTACATTTTTGGTAGGACTTTTATTTTGCATTGGTATTATTACTACACTGGCCCTCGTGATTGGACGAACCATTCGCGTGTCTCTTCGAGATTTGAATCTTGCAGCAAAAGAAATTGCAAGAGGAAATGTTGATGTTGATGTAGTAAAGCATAGAAATGATGAGTTTGGCGAACTGACTGATGCTTTCAAAGCGGTTATTGAAAATACTAAAAAGCAGTCAGAGATTGCTTCAAAAGTGTCAGAGGGATATTTGACCATGGAAGTTGTTCCAAATGCTGAGGATGATATGCTTGGCAATGCTCTCAAAGACATGGTTGATAAAAACCATATGACACTGTCTAACATTACTGATGCTGCAATGCAGGTATCTACTAGTTCTTCAGAAGTTGCAAATGCATCTGAGGCTTTGGCACAGGGTTCTACAGAACAGGCAAGCGCAATCGAACAGATTACAGCTTCTATCGGAGATGTGGCAGGCAAGACAAAAGAAAATGCCAAAGAAGCTTCTGATGCTGCTGAATTGGTAGAACATGCTTTGGATAATGTACATAGAGGCAATGATCAGATGAGCGAAATGATGAATGCCATGAAGGACATCAACGACGCATCTGAGAGCATTTCAAAAATCATAAAAGTAATCGATGATATCGCGTTCCAGACCAATATTTTAGCACTTAATGCTGCTGTTGAGGCTGCAAGAGCTGGAGAGGCTGGAAAGGGATTTGCTGTAGTTGCTGAGGAAGTTAGAAATCTTGCTGCAAAGAGCGCTGCGGCTGCATCAGAGACAGCTGAACTTATAGAGGATTCCATGAGAAAAGTTTCTGCGGGTTCAAAGATTGCATCAGAGACGGCAGATGCTCTTACAGAGATTACAAGTGCTGTAGAAAAGAGCGAGGGTATTATCCTTGGAATTTCAGAAGCATCGAACTACCAGGCAACAGCTATTGCTCAGATCAATCAGGCTATTGATCAGGTTTCCCAGGTTGTCCAGAACAATTCTGCTACAAGCGAGGAATGCGCAGCAGCCAGCATTGAACTTTCAAATCAGGCAAATCGTATGCAGGAGTTACTCTCAAACTATCACTTGGGATCTTTTGCAGAGAGTCATTTGGAAGACAACTTTTACCATGAAACACCAGAAGAGGCTCCGTATATCAACTTAGATGAGGGATTTGGCAAGTATTAATGGAATTGCAAAAGGAAAAAAATAGCAATGATAAAGTGGGGAGAGTCGAGGCATCGGTTCTCCCTAAATTGCTTGAAGAAAATGAAGAATTAAATTTTGATGTAACACAAGCACTGACTTACCTCGGAGACTTTGAAAACTATCTTGGCATTTTGCAGGATTATGCCCTTCGAGGAAGACGAAATTGGAAGAAAATAGAAGAACTCTATGATAAAAAAGACTGGGAAAATTATGCCATCGAAGTTCATGGCATAAAAAGTGCCATGCGTACCATAGGAGCAATAGAAGTCTTTGAAGAAGCCAGAGCTTTGGAGATGGCTGCAAAAGAGGGAGACTTTTCTTTTGTAGAAAAAAATCATGAGACCATGATAAACACTTTCAAACGAGATATCACAGGAATTCAAAATCTTCTTGGAATCACTGAAGAAAGCGTAAAAAAACCAGAAAGTAAAACTTTGTTAAAGGAAATTTCTGATCAAGAGTTAGATGCCAAGTTTTTACGCTTGGAAGATGCGGCATTTTCCTTGGATGAAAAAGAGATGAGAAAACTTTGCCAGGAGTTTTATGAAATTTCGTATAAGGGGAAAGATATTCGTGACCATTGGGATGAAATATCGTTAAAACTGGAAAAAGAAGACTATATTAGCATTTGGGATTTGTTGGAATCTATATTTAAAAGCTGAAGAGGTAGAATATGTCATACAAGATAGGCGAATTTACATTTGAGACAGAAGCGGAAGCAAAAGAAGCAAAAAAAGAGGCACAGGCAATTTCATATATCATGAAGCAGATTGATGGGGACAACCCTAAAGCTGTACTTGCTACTTATCAGCAGATGGTAAAAAAAGATTTGTTTCACACGAGACTGGGCCTTTCTTTTTTGGAGGATATGAGAAAGCAGTTGGTTGAGAGTAAAAACTTTGATGAAGGTCAGAT
>CAVIOJ010000040.1:5298-11421 GCA_963644225.1 Lachnospiraceae bacterium
GCCAAAGAGACTGTAAAAAGAGCTGGCGCAAGGGAAAAAGAGAAGAAAGACGGTCTGGATAATATGGAAAATATTGACCAGAAAAAATTAGTGTCGGCTTATAGAAAGTACAGAAAAATGTCCAGACTCCTTACATTTTTGTGTATTACACTGTTGGCAGTTGTGATTGGGATGTTTGTTATCAATTCTACCAGTCAAAGTCCTACTATTTTAAACTACGAAGAAAAGATTATCGATAAATATGCGACTTGGGAAGAAGAACTTAGCCAAAGAGAAGCACAGCTTAATGAAAGAGAACGTCAGTTGTCAGAATAATGCTAAAGCAATTGCGATATCACAAAATTGACATATTTTTTTTATAACTTATATACAGGTGATTTTTTGTCACGAAGAAAGGAAAATCAGATATGAGTAAAAAGAAAATTTTGATTGCAGATGATGAAGCGAAACTTCGTCGCTTGGTATCGGATTATTTGAATAGAGAAGGCTACGAAGTTTTAGAGGCAGCAGATGGTGAGGAAGCTTTGGATATTTTTTACAGGGAGAAGGAACTTAGTCTCATTCTTCTAGATGTTATGATGCCAAAGCTTGATGGATTTTTGGTTTGCAAGGAGATTCGTGAGACTTCGAAGATTCCAATTGTTATGCTGACGGCAAAAAGTGAGGAAAATGACATTTTAAATGGCTACGAATATGGAGCGGATGAATATATAGCAAAACCTTTTAGCCCAAAGATTTTGGTAGCTCACGTCAATGCCATCATTCGAAGAACTACAGAGGCTGATGGCGAAGAAGGAGAAAAATTGGTGGCGGGAGGTATTTGCATAGATAAAAATGCCCACATTGTCACAATTGATGGACAAGAGATTGTTCTTAGTGTCAAGGAATTTGAACTCCTTACTTATTTTTTGCAAAATGCTGGTATAGCTTTATCGAGAGATCGTATTTTAAATGCTGTCTGGAATTATGACTATTTCGGAGATGCCAGAACCATAGATACCCACGTGAAAAAATTGCGTGCAAAGATGGGCGACAAAGGTGATTACATAAAGACAATTTGGGGTATGGGGTATAAATTTGAAGTCGAGGAATAAGGTAAAAAGTATAAAAGGCCAGATGGCGACGATTTATATTGCAGTTGTGGCGCTTACTGTTGTGGCTCCACTGATTATCAATTTTTGCTTCCTTGGCTTTTTCTATCAGCATGAAAAAGAAGAAGTAATGGTGGAAACTTTTTCTTTGGTAAACGATGAATCCACTGAGGATGAAGATAGTTATGAGGATGAAACTTTTTTGGATGAATTAGAAAAAGTTCGAGCTACTCATAACTTGTCGGTCGTTGTTTTGGATTCTTCAGGGAAAGTGCTTCTTGCTACGGTAAGAGATACTGCGGATTTAAATTCGCAACTTTACTACGCCATGTTTGGTCAGGTTATAGATGAGGGATATACCAGACAGACGGAGGACAATTATGTCATACAACAGCAGTTGGATCATCGCCTTGGAGAGGAATACCTGGTTCTTTGGGGCACACTGGACAATGGCAATATGATTATGATTCGCTCGGCTGTAGAAGGAATTCGGGAGAGTACCAATTTGACCAACCGTTTTCTTATTTACGTCGGTATTCTTGCTTTGATTCTTAGTGTGGGTGCATCGGCTATTTTGAGCCGTCGTATTACAAGACCAATCAAGCAGTTGACAGATATTTCAAAGAAAATGACTCAGTTGGATTTTGATGCAGAATATGTCAGTCAGAAAAAACGAAACGAGGTCGATGTTCTCGGGGAACATATGAATCGTCTTTCAAAGACTTTAGAACAGACGATTATTGAATTAAAGCAGGCCAACCATGATCTAAAAGCTGATATTGCTCTAAAGGAAGAAAATCAAAAGAATCAGCGGGAATTTGTTGCTAACGTTTCACATGAACTAAAAACTCCAATTGCTCTGATTCAAGGTTATGCAGAGGGATTGGCTGAGGGTGTAAATGATGACGAGGAAAGCCGAAAGTATTACTGTGATGTGATTGTAGATGAAGCGAAACGTATGAACCGCATGGTTATGTCCATGATTTCTCTGAATCAGATTGAGAGCGGCAACAGTGAAATAGAGTATGAGCACTTTGATATAACGGCCTTGATTGAAGGAATCGCAGGTTCCATGCAGATTTTAATGCAGCAAAATGATATTACTTTTACCTTTGCCCACGAGGGACCCTTATATGTCTATGCAGATGAGTATTCCATCGAACAGGTTTTAAATAACTATCTTAGCAATGCTATTCATCATGCAAAAAATGAGAAAAAGATAGATGTAAAATTAACACCTTTGGATAAGGGCGTTCGTGTAAGCATATTTAACACAGGAGATCCAATCCCAGAAGAGAGTATGGCACATATTTGGGACAAGTTCTATAAAGTAGACAAGGCAAGAACCAGAGAATATGGCGGCACTGGAATCGGTTTGTCTATTGTAAAAGCAGTTATGGAAAATTTGGGTCAAAAATATGGCTGTTATAACCATGAAAATGGTGTCGAATTTTGGTTCGAAGTCGAGTGCTAAATTCTGAAAAATGACTAAATTTTTGTTGAATATTGCAAATAAGAATGATAACATTATCCTATGTATAAAGGTACCATGAACGAGGAGCGCACTATGAAATACAAGAAGCGTTTGCTGGTTTGTCTATTGGTATTTTCCTGTATGCTATTGACGGGATGTACGAAGCTATATGAGATGACAGAAGAGGAAGAGAATCAAGTGGTTCTATATTCTGCCAAAATAGTATCCAAGTACAATCGAAGGCAGGATGTAGGTTATAGTTATGTTTCGGACGCTAAAAAGGAAAAAAAATCTGGAAATACTACTACAACCGAGGATGAGACAGCTTCTGCCACAGAAGACCAACAGACAGTAGAACCGCAGATTACACTTACAGAGGCTATTGGCGTGGATGGCATTTCCTTTGAGTATACGGGGTATGAACTTTCCAAGACTATTGCCACATCAGATGTATCCATACCGGATGCTTCAGATGGCAAGACATATGTACTTTTACATGTGACGATTTCTAATACCAGCCAAGAAGCAAAGTTGGTGGATTTGATTAACAATCGCATTACTTATCAGTTGGCAATCAATGATACGGAGGCGGTAGACGGCCTTACAACTTTGGCGTCTATTGATTTATCCAGCTATTACAACAAGGCTTTAGAAGCGGGAAATACAGCTGATACGGTATTGATGTTTGAAGTAAATGAGACAGATGCAGCTGCAATTTCAAAACTTGTGCTTACTGTAACTGGAACCGCTGGAATAAATGATATTGATTTGACTAATTTAGCATAGAATTGTTATAGATAACCGAAGGGTGTATGGGAGGAAAAAGTATGGACACAAATATTTTGCTTGAGTCAGGAACAAATGAATTAGAGATTTTGGAATTTAAGGTAGCGGGAAATCACTACGGTATTAATGTTGCGAAGATTCGTGAGATTTTGCTCTATCAACCAGTTACACCTCTTCCAAATTCGCATCCATGCATCGAAGGTATTTTTATGCCGAGAGATATTATGATTTCCGTAATTAATCTCCGCAAGTGTCTAAATATCGATGAACCTACAGAATCCAATGGTTTATTTATCATTACCAACTTCAATAAATTAAATACAGCTTTTCATGTAGATGAAGTTTTAGGAATCCACAGAGTATCATGGGAAGCGATTATAAAACCAGATGCTACTATCAGTGCAGATGATCAGGCTGTTTCTACTGGTGTTGTAAAGTTGGATGACAAGTTAGTTGTTATTCTTGATTTTGAAAAAATTGTTTCTGATATCAACCCTGAGACTGGACTTAAAGTTTCAGATATGGACAATTATGAAAAACGTGACAGAAGCAATTCTCCAATTATGATTGCTGAGGATTCACCACTTCTTAGCAAGTTGATATGTGAATGCTTGCGCAAGGCAGGTTATACCAACTTAAATGTCAATATGAATGGACAGGAAGCTTGGGATAAACTTTGTGAGATGCGAAGAAATGGTACAGTTTTAGATGATGTTCACTGTATTATCACAGATATTGAGATGCCAATTATGGATGGACATCGCCTTACAAAACTTGTCAAAGAAAATGATACAATGAAGAAGATTCCAGTGGTTATCTTCTCATCTCTGATTAATGAAGAAATCAGACTTAAAGGAGAATCCCTTGGGGCGGATGCACAGTTGACAAAGCCTGAAATTGGTAAGCTTGTATCTGCAATTGATGGCTTGATTGAAAAATATGAATCAGCCCGTAAATAAAGAATGTTAGATGAGGGATGTGCTTGATAACACATCCCTTCGTTATATATGAAATCACCATTTGGAGGTGTTAGCTTGAGCAACTCAGAGGATTACTTGGATGGACTTTTGAATTCGCTGCAGACGACCCGCAAGGATGTTTCTGACGCGAGAAAACTTTCAGAAGAACGAATCAATAAAATACAAAACCAACGCAATAAGATAAAGCCTCAGGATGACTTTATGGAAGCTAGTGGTATAAAGGATTATAAGCCTGTTGCCACTGAACGAAAAAATTTGCGTAAAGCCTTGACGGAAGATGATTTTTTGCGAGACTTTGAAGCAGAGTTAGAAGATGAGTTCGATGAGTCTGACGCATTTATCAGAGATTTTGAACAGGAGATCATTCGAGAAGAATCTGCACTCGATGATAGAGAAATCGGAGGAGATTCAGAAAGCTTTTCTGACGATAAAACAGAAGCGTCTTTGGATGATATTTTTGATGAGATGGAATCTGGAATGTCAGATTCTACCTGGGAAGAAGACCAGATATCTGATATGTCAGCAGACGCAGATGATGTATATAATGATACTGATTCTGAAGCGGATGATATGGATTTCCTGGGAAATATAGAAAGTCTTGTAGACCAGGCAAAAGATCAGATGAGCAAAGAGGAAACGGAGGAAGAATCCTCTGATACCACAAAAAATAACTCTGAAAATGAAGACGATTTAGATTTGCCGGAGATTGACGATTTAGATATGTCCGTAGAGGAGGACAATGAATTGCCAGCCTTGGATGGTTATGAGGCTGATGAACTCGATGAAGAATTTGGCGAGGAAGAATTGCCTACTGACGAGGTGCCGATTGGTGAAGCGGGCGAAGATTTGCTTGCAAAATTTGCCGAGATGAATGGCGAAGGCAATCAGGAAGAAAGTCTTTTGGATGAAAACGACGAAAACGTTGATCTTATGGATCTTTTGTCTGGTGATGAGGAACTTGAGGGCTTAGGAGATTTACTTGAGTCGGATGGTGAGGATGCCACATTAGAGGAAGCAAAAGAAGCATTTGAGGCTTTGGCAGATGATGCGAGTGGCGCTGGAGCGGCAGGCGGTTCTGGAGCGACTGGTGGATCGGGCGGTGCCGCTGGCAGTTCGGATGCAGATGAGACGCCAAAGAAAAAAGGATTCGCTGCCATTATAGACAAAATCAAGTCTTTCCTTTTGAAGGATGATGACGATGATGAAGTTTTAGATATCACTTCGCAGCCAAGAGAGAATCTTACCGAAGAGAATCTTGAAATTTTAAAAGAGTTAACGGAAGCAGAAGAAAAATCCAAAAAACCGAAAAAGGAGAAGAAGGAAAAACCAAAGAAAGAGAAGAAAGAGAAAAAGCCTAAGGTTAAAAAGGAGAAGCCACCAAAGCCTCCAAAAGAACCAGACAATTCTCCGAAGATTCCACTGAAAGTGATTATTGTTTTCCTTCTTTTGGCAGTTACCATTGTAGTTGTAGTTCATTTAGGACAGAGCTTGCTTGGCTATAATTTGTCACTGCAGGGGGCCAGAAATTCTTACAATTCTGGAGATTATTTTGCTGCCTACGAAGATTTGATTGGCGTTGATTTAAATGAAAATGATCAGGAATTGTTTAAAAAAGCAAGACTTTTAGGAGATTTGCAGAAACGTCAAAACGAATATGAGACCTTTGTAAAAGGCAAAGAATATGCTTTGGCATTGGATTCTCTAATCATCGGCGTGGGAAGATTCGATGAGAATGAAAAAGAAGCCTCTGATCTTGGAATTGGAGATGAGTTTACTTCTATGGGAGAGGCTT
>CAVIOJ010000040.1:11431-14671 GCA_963644225.1 Lachnospiraceae bacterium
ACTAAACTTGAACTAATATTTTTTACAACAGAATGGACTAACAATGATCGCAATATTAGATTATGATGCCGGTAATATTAAAAGCGTGGAAAAAGCCTTTGCTTTTATCGGTGAAGAAACGATTACAACTAGAGATTTCAAAGAAATAAAAAAGGCAGATAAGGTTGTTTTACCTGGAGTCGGCTCTTTCGGAGATGCCATGTCTCATATAAAGAAGTATGAGATGGACAAGGCAATATATGAAGTGGCAGAGGATGACAAGCCTTTTCTTGGTATATGTCTCGGCTTGCAACTTTTGTTTGAATGCAGCCAGGAAACTCCAGGTGTAGAGGGACTTGGCCTTCTTGAAGGAGAGATTTTACACATACCAAAGGAAGAAGGACTCAAGATTCCTCATATAGGATGGAATTCTTTGGAACTGCAAAATGATGGCAGGCTTTTTAAAGATTTGCCGGATAATCCATATGTTTATTTTGTACATTCTTATTATTTGAAAGCAAAAGATGAAAAAATTGTCACTGCCAGCTGTCAGTATGGAACCAATATTCATGCTTCAGTGGAAAAGAACAATATTTTCGCTTGTCAGTTTCATCCAGAAAAAAGTGGAGAAATTGGACTTTCGATTTTACGTAATTTTGCGGCATTATAGATAGACAGAGGTTATTTGCATGTTTACAAAAAGAATTATTCCTTGCTTGGATGTCAAGGATGGAAGAGTAGTCAAAGGTGTTAATTTCGTTGATTTAAAGGATGCGGGAGATCCAGTTGAAATTGCATCTGCTTATGACAAAGCCGGAGCGGATGAAATTGTTTTTTTAGATATTACGGCATCTAGCGACAGACGCGGTACTGTTGTAGATATGGTTCGCAAGGTGGCGGCCAATGTTTTTATTCCTTTTACCGTAGGTGGTGGAATTCGTACAGTTGAGGATTTTCGCGTTCTGCTTCGCGAGGGGGCAGACAAGATTTCTATCAACTCTTCCGCAATAGAGCGGCCGGAATTGATTTCTGAAGCTGCAAATAAATTTGGCAGTCAGTGCGTTGTGGTAGCTATCGATGCAAAAAAGCGAGCTGATGGTTCGGGCTGGAATGTATATAAAAATGGCGGTCGCATTGATGTGGGACTTGACGCCATAGAATGGGCTAAAAAGGCAGAAGAACTTGGAGCAGGCGAGATTTTGCTTACCAGCATGGATGCTGATGGAACCAAGGCGGGGTATGATATTGCTCTTACAAAAGAAGTTGCTGAATCGGTTTCTATTCCTGTGATAGCTTCAGGAGGTGCCGGTTCCATGGAGGATTTTTATGACGCCTTTACCGAGGCAAAGGCGGACGCTGCTTTGGCAGCATCTCTATTTCACTATAAAGAAATGGAAATTTCTGATTTGAAGTCTTATCTTGACGGTAGAGGAGTATCTGTTCGCAGATGAAAAAAATGACAAGTGACTGGCTAGAGATTCTTGGAGAAGAATTTGACAAGCCATATTTTAAGGAATTAGAAGAAAAAGTGGATAGTCTGTATGAAACAAAAACCGTCTATCCAGCGAAGGAAAATATATTTCGGGCCTTTGAACTTACCCCTTTTTCACAGGTTAAGGTTGTCATCCTAGGACAGGATCCCTATCATGGGCAAGGCCAAGCTCATGGGCTTAGTTTTTCTGTTGAAAAAGACGTGCCGATTCCGCCTTCCCTTATGAATATGTACAAGGAATTATCGGATGATTTGGGATGTTTTATCCCAGATAATGGTAACTTGGAAAAATGGGCAAAACAGGGAGTCCTTCTTTTAAATACAGTCCTTACGGTAGAAGAGGGCGCGGCCAATTCTCACAAAAACATGGGCTGGGAGACTTTTACAGACCAGGTCATTAGATGTTTAGATACTAAGGAGGAACCGCTAGTATTTCTTCTTTGGGGGAATCCGGCAAGAGAAAAAAAGAAGCTCTTAAAAAACAAAAATCATTTGATTTTAGAAGCGCCCCATCCGAGCCCTTTGTCTTCCTATCGAGGCTTTTTCGGATGCAAACATTTTTCTAAGACCAACGATTTTTTACAGGAAAAGGGACTTACACCTATAGATTGGCAAATAGTTAGTTGTACTGACTAGTGGATTGGGAAATGGTTAGCTGCACTGACTGGTGGATCGCTGTTGGAGTTTGTATTCAAATCTTGAATAGATTGATTAGAAAGTATAAAATATGTCTAAAATTATGCCGATACATGATGTAGAAACAAGGATGTTTATGTTGCAGTGAAAATCAAAGGAGTGATTTTATGGGATTTACAATTTCGGGAGGATATGATTCCTCAAGCATTAGTACATTATTTTCCAGCTTAAATACAAGCAACTCTAGCACATCGTCTCTTTCTTCCATGACCAGTGTGCTTTCGGAGTACAACAGCATAAAGACTGGTTCTTACTACAAACTGTTGAAATCATACTACGCAAAGACATCTGATGCGACTTCAGCGTCAGAGGATACGGATGAAGTGACAGATAGCAGTTTATCCAAATGGAAGACAGAAGCCTCTGATTTGGCTGATGCTGCAAGTACTTTGCTTGCAAAAGGCACGGATTCCGTTTTTAGTAAAGTGGAAAAAAAGAACGAAGATGGAACCACCAGCTATGGATACGATACGGATAAAATCTATAGTGCGGTAAAAGATTTCGTGGATTCTTACAATACCATGATTTCTGGAGGAAGCGATGCCAAGCTTTCTGGCGTCAAGACAGCAGTCTCTAGTATGGTTGGCTTGTCTGTTACCGATGGTGCGCTCCTTAAAAGCGTTGGAATCAGTATATCTACCAATGGCAAGCTTAGCATTGATGAGACAACATTTAAAAAATCAGATATGTCTACGGTTAAGTCTTTGTTTCAGACTACGGGGGGATATGCTTATCAGATTTCTGCCAAGGCTTCCAATATCAGAAGCGCAGTTCTTGCCGAAGCAGGAAATGGAAATTATACTAAAACGGGGGCTATATCTACCAGCGATTTGATGAGTTCTTACAACTCTTATATTTAAATCAGTCGGGGGCGAACTCCTACTGAGCCAAATGATAATTATATTTACCGGCGGGTTTTATCGGCATTTTTTTAAAATGCAAGTGATAGAATCCGCCGGTATTTTTTTTGTTTATAGGAGAAAAAATTTTTATGAGAAATTTTTGCAATGAAATCAAGACTGCTTATAAATCGTCCACAAATGATTAGATGCACTTATAAATCCCATTAGAAG
>CAVIOJ010000041.1:0-4844 GCA_963644225.1 Lachnospiraceae bacterium
TTAAAACAGTCTGCGATAAGAAAACTAAGGAGAGTGCGAAATGAAAGCAATAATGGTGATGTATGATTCTTTGAATCGAAGAATGCTAGAACCCTATGGATGTGATTGGATTCCAACTCCAAATTTTAGTCGATTAGCCAGCCGGGCAGTGACTTTTGATTGTAATTACGTGGGAAGTATGCCATGTATGCCGGCAAGAAGAGAATTACATACGGGACGGCTAAACTTTTTACACAGAAGCTGGGGGCCATTGGAACCATTTGATGATTCTATGCCGGAAATCTTGAAAAACAACGGAATCTATACTCATCTTACGACGGATCATGGACATTATTGGGAGGATGGCGGAGCCACATACCATCATCGTTATAACAGCTTTGATCTCAACCGTGGTCAGGAGGGAGATCCATGGAAGACATCCAAGGAATTGCTGGATTTTGTCACATCAAAAGAGCAGCAGACCCTGATGAATCACTATGATATTGCCAACAGAGCTTATATGGACTGCGAGGAGAAGATGCCACAGGCAGTGACTTTCGGGGCGGGCTTGCAGTTTATCGAAAATCATCATGACAGTGATAACTGGTTTTTACAAATAGAGACATTTGACCCACATGAACCATTTTTTACTCAGCCAGAATACAAGGAGGCCTTTGCCCATACCTATGATGGTCCGCTAGGGGACTGGCCACCATATTTTCCAGTGACAGAAGGGCCGGACGCAGTAAATCATATGCGAATGGAGTATGCGGCGTTGATCACCATGTGCGATCGCTACTTGGGAAAAGTATTAGACGCTATGGATAAATACAATTTGTGGGAAGATACACTTTTGATTGTCAATACTGACCATGGATTTTTGCTTGGCGAGCATAACTGGTGGAGCAAGTCTGTTATGCCTTTGTACGATGAAATTGCAAGGACTCCGCTTTTTATATATGATCCAAGGACAAAAGTAGGAGGACAGAGGCGTCAGGCTTTGACTCAGACTATTGATCTTCCGGTGACCATTCTTGATTTCTTTGGACTCGATATTCCGAAGGATATGCAGGGAAAATCCCTTTTGCCAGTGGTAGAAAAGGATCAAAAAGTGCGTGATTATGCCCTCTTTGGTTTCCATGAGATGCATTGCAATATCACAGATGGAAATTGGGTATATATGAAGTCCCCATTGGAAAATATGCCACATTTTGAATATACTTTGATGCCAACTCATATGAGCCAGCGCTTTTCTGTGGAGGAATTGCAGGATATTACCTTGCAGGAACCTTTTTCATTTACGAAGGGCTGTCGCACCATGAAAATAGCAGCACGAGGAGGTATAAATCCGCCACTAAACTTTGGCAGCAAGCTCTTTTGCCTAGAGGAGGATCCAAAACAGGAAAATCCTATTTTAGATTATGAAAAAGAGGCGGAACTTGCCAATGAGATGGTGCGCCTTATGAAGGAAAATGACGCACCGGAGGAATACTATGCTTACCTGGGCTTTGATGCCACAAGACCAGTCACTTGTGAAGATATCGAGAGAGTACGAAAAGCTGAGTTTATGGATCGCATTCCAGCAGATTTAAGTGAAGTCGAATGGGAAAAAGGGGCACTCAATATATACTTTGTGATGGCTCGTTTCCTGCCCGAAGAAGTGCTAAAAAAGGTAAAGGAAGCCATACTTTCTAAGGAAGAGAAGAAAGCGGGTATCGCTTTGATGTTTGAACTTATTCAGACAGTGATTCCGCAAGAGATGCAGCCGATGATTTACTACTTTGGCGTATTATCGAGCAGAACTGACTGATTAAAAATTTATATGAATGTAGTCCCCTCGAAAATTGTGCTATAATGAGAAAAACTGACTATTCTTGTTTGACAGACGCGATGGAGGAAGACTTATGGAAAAAGCAAAAGTTTATTTTTCAAAGGAGATTAGCCCAGAGAAAGTATTGGAGATGTACCAGCTTTTGGGTAAAAAATTAGAAGGAAAGGTTGCTATCAAACTGCACTCAGGGGAGACGGGCAACCAGAACTTTTTAAAACCTGATTTCTGGGAGCCGGTGATTCGCTATGTGGGCGGTACGGTTGTAGAGTGCAATACAGCTTCCGAGGGTAAGAGAAATACCACGGAAAAGCACATCAAAACGCTGCAGGATCACGGCTGGAGCAAGTACTTTGATGTGGACTTGATGGATGCAGAGGGCCCTGATATGGAACTTGCTATTCCAAATGGCAAGCGAATCCAGAAAAACTTTGTCGGTAAAAACATGGCGAACTACGATTCCATGCTTGTACTGTCACACTTCAAGGGACATCCTATGGGAGGATACGGCGGAGCCCTAAAACAGCTGTCTATCGGCGTGGCTTCTTCTGCAGGAAAGGCTTATATACATGGAGCAGGCAATCCTGAGGAAATCTGGACAGCAGACCATGATTCTTTCTTGGAGTCTATGGCAGACGCGGCCTCTTCTGTTGTGGAATACTTCCATGGCAATACTGTTTATGTTAATGTCATGAAAAATATGTCTGTAGATTGCGACTGCTGTGCAGTGGCTGAAGATCCATGCTTGCAGGATATGGGTATTTTGATTTCTTTGGATCCTATCGCTATTGATCAGGCTTGTATCGATATGGTATACGCTTGTGATGACCCTGGAAAAGCTCACTTCTTGGAGCGTGTAGAGTCTCGCAATGGTGTGCATACCATAGAGGCTGCAGCAGCTCTTGGATTTGGAAGCAGAGAGTATGAATTGGTGACTGTATAGAGGGCGCATATGAAGAGTCTGTATACCCAGTGGGGAGAAAATTTAAAAGAGCAGATGAAAAAGAATCCTGAGGAAATGCGGGTCTTGGAGGAATATCCAAGACCTGGCATGCTTCGGGATTCTTATTTTAATCTCAATGGTTGGTGGGATTATGCCATCACCCCTAAAAAATCTAATGACGATTTAATAAATTTGTTTGACGGGAAAATTCTGGTTCCCTTTTCTCCTGAGGCGGCTCTCTCTGGCTTAGAGAGACAACTTTTGCCAGAGGAGTTTTTATGGTACCGAAAAGAGATAGCGTTTGATCCGGAAAAAATTGAACGAGGGATGAGACTGATTTTGCATTTCGGAGCAGTAGACCAGGAAGCAAGGATTTATGTTGATGGTAAAAAAGCAACCTATCATTTGGGAGGCTATCTTCCTTTCTCTGTGGATTTGACTCCTTTTGCGAAAGAAGCGGCGTCTCATACACTAGAGATTATTATTCGTGTTTCTGATGTCAGTGATACTTCTTATCATGCCAGAGGCAAGCAAAAATTGAAGCGGGGCGGTATGTATTACACTGCTCAAAGCGGCATCTGGCAGACGGTTTGGATGGAATATTTGCCGCCGCTTTCTATTTTGGATGTGACTTGCAATTCCGATATAGATTCGGGCCAGGTGGCCTTCTTGGTATCCTTACAAGATGCTGACGATAATTGTATAGAAAAATCAGACAATACAGAAAACAACCAGACAAAAGAAAGAATTCCTGTCAAAATAAAAATTTATGCAGCATCTGATTCAAACCCATCTGTTACTGATCCGGGACAAAAAATCCAGGAATTACAAGGAAAAGAGCCTATTTTAGCCTTCTGTGATGAGCTTGATATAGTAAAGAAAACCCAGAATATAGGCAGATGCCTAGAAAATTCTGAAAATAAAGATTTCTCTTTCTCACCAGACGAGCCAGAAGGAAATATCTACTGTTTGAAAGAATGCTTGCTGCAAATTCCAAAAGAAAAGCTTCATCTTTGGTCATGTGATCATCCTTATTTGTATGACTATTTGATTCAAGTGGGAGAAGGAGATGTGGTCTGTGGCTATTTTGCCCTTCGCTCTTTTTCGAAGGGAATGGATAAAAATGGCATACCACGCATTTTGTTAAATCACGAATCAATATTTATGGAAGGCGTATTGGACCAAGGCTATTGGCCAGATGGACTTTTGACACCACCATCTGATGAGGCATATGTATTTGATATCATGGGCATGAAAAGAACTGGCTTTTCCATGATACGAAAGCATATCAAAATCGAACCAGACCGCTTTTACTATCACTGTGACCGCCTGGGCATGATTGTCTGGCAGGATATGGTCAACGGTGGAAGTCCTTATGTTGACTGGTATGTTACTTACTTGGCTACAGCTTATTCTTTTTTGCAAATTAAGGCCAAAGATACTCATAGGAGACTGCTGTCGAGACGGGATGCGGCCGGACGCGAAGAATGGAAGCGGGAGATGCTTGCAACCATTTCGCTTTTGAAAAAGCATCCGTGTATAAGCACCTGGGTTATCTTCAATGAAGGCTGGGGACAGTTCTCTACCAAAGAGATGGTAAGACTTGCGATGGAGGCAGATGACAGTCGCTTTATTGATGCGGCCAGTGGCTGGTATGATCAGGGCTGTGGCGATATGAACAGCTTTCACAACTACTTTTTCCCACTTGTGATTCCACGAGAAAAAAATGGGGCTAAACGACTGGCTGTTCTGTCGGAGTACGGCGGCTATTCATACGGCATTGCTGACCATTCGACCACGGAGGATGTCTACGGATATGGCACCTATTCTGATACTGCAAGTCTAAATGAAGCCTACCAAAAGCGCAGACATGAAATGCTGGATCTGATTCCAAAGGGACTGTGCGCCAGCGTCTACACCCAGGTATCCGACATCGAGGACGAAGTCAACGGAATCTACACCTACGATCGCAAAATCAAAAAAATCGATGACGTACAAAAATAACCTGGCCAGCCTGCAATCATGCCGCATAAAGTAGGTGCCACAGGACCGGCCTGCAAGCCTCGTCCGGGCCGAGATAGCGCCGTGCCACAG
>CAVIOJ010000042.1:0-6999 GCA_963644225.1 Lachnospiraceae bacterium
GTTGAGACAGTAGATGCCTGCGTGGGTCGTGCTGTAGAAGCTTTAAAGTCTGTAGATGGCACTATGTTTATCTGTGCAGATCACGGAAACTGCGAGCAGCTTATCAATTATGAAACAGGGGAACCACTTACTGCGCATACCACCAATCCAGTACCATTTATTCTTGTAAATGCAGACCCTGCTTATGGACTTCGTGAAAACGGATGCCTTGCAGATATTATTCCTACCTTGATTGATCTTATGGGTATGGAACAGCCAGAAGAAATGACAGGCAAGTCACTTTTGATTAAGTAAAAATTGGCCTGTTATTTCAGGCTAACCAACACATAAATATAGATAATGGAGGATGGAAGAATGAAACCAATTAAAGAAGGAAAAGTAAGAGAAGTTTATGATAATGGTGATAGCATTATCATGGTTGCAACAGACCGTATCTCAGCATTTGATGTGATTTTGAAAAATAAGATTTCCCATAAGGGAAGCATTCTTACTCAGATGTCAAAATTCTGGTTCGACTATACCAGTGATCTTGTACCAAATCACATGATTTCTGTTGACGTAAAGGATATGCCGGAATTTTTCCAAAATAAGGAATACGAAGGCAAGAGTATGATGTGCAAAAAACTTCAGATGATTCCAATCGAATGTATCGTTCGTGGCTATATCACAGGAAGTGGCTGGGCCAGCTACAAGGAAAATGGTACTGTTTGTGGAATTAAGCTTCCAGCCGGCTTAAAGGAATCAGAAAAACTTCCAGAAGTTATCTATACACCTTCTACCAAGGCAGAGATAGGAGATCATGATGAAAATATTTCATTTGAGCGTTCTATCGAAGTCTTGGAAAAGGAATTTCCTGGAAAAGGATTAGAATACGCTACCAAGATCAAAGATTATACTATCGCATTATATAAAAAATGTGCAGACTATGCTTTGACCCGTGGCATCATTATTGCAGATACAAAGTTTGAATTCGGCTTGGATGAAGCAGGCAATATTGTACTTGCAGATGAGATGTTGACACCAGACAGCTCACGATTCTGGCCATTGGAGGGATATGTTGCTGGTCAGGGACAGCCATCTTTTGACAAGCAGTATGTGCGCGATTGGTTAAAAGCAAATCCTGACAGCGACTATCTTCTTCCACAGGAAGTTATCGACAAGACAATTGAAAAATATGAAGAGGCATTTGCACTTTTAACAGGCAAAGAATTTGAAGAGTAAGACAGGAGCTTTTATGACGACAATGGATGCAAATAAAAATATGCCCCTCGAAGGACTGCATGAAGAATGTGGTGTCTTCGGAATTTATGATTTTGATGGCAATGATGTGGCTTCTTCTATATATTATGGTCTTTTCGCCCTGCAGCACAGAGGCCAGGAGAGTTGTGGTATTGCGGTAAGCGAGACAGGCGGACCAAAAGGCAAAGTCACTTCTTACAAGGGAATGGGACTTGTTAATGAAGTCTTTGACGGCGAGATGTTAGACAAAATGAAAGGCGATATTGGCGTAGGACATGTTCGCTACTCCACAGCAGGAGAGTCTACGAGAGAAAACGCACAGCCTTTAGTTTTAAACTATGTCAAGGGTACTTTGGCATTGGCACACAACGGAAACCTTATCAATGCCAATGAACTAAAAAAAGACCTAGAGTATACTGGTGCTATTTTTCAGACTACCATAGACTCTGAGGTTATCGCTTATCATATTGCAAGAGAGCGACTCAATACAAAATCTGCAGAAGAAGCTGTTAGAAATGCCTGTATGAAATTAAAGGGTGCTTACGCCCTTGTAGTTGCTTCTCCTAGAAAATTAATTGGTGCAAGAGACCCATTTGGATTTAAGCCCCTTTGTATAGGAAAAAGAGACAACGCTTATATTTTGGCTTCTGAGACATGTGCTCTCGATACTATCGGGGCAGAGTTTGTCAGAGATGTTTTGCCAGGAGAAGTTGTTACAATTACACCGGATGGTGGCATTGTATCAGATATGAGTATGGCACTTCCAAAAGAAAAAGAGGCGCGTTGCATTTTTGAATATATTTACTTCGCAAGACCGGATAGTCATATCGATGGAAAAAGCGTATATGCCAGCCGTATTTTAGCAGGTAAATTTTTGGCTATGGATTCCCCGGTAGAGGCTGATTTAGTTACAGGTGTTCCTGAATCTGGAAATGCGGCTGCACTAGGATATTCTCTACAATCCAATATTCCTTATGGAACTGCATTTGTAAAAAATGGTTATGTAGGACGTACATTTATTAAACCAAAGCAAAGCAGCAGAGAATCCAGCGTGCAGATCAAGCTAAATGTCTTAAAAGAAGCTGTGGCTGGTAAGAGAGTTATTATGATCGATGATTCCATTGTACGAGGAACCACATCTGATCGTATTGTACGCATGCTTCGAGATGCAGGAGCAACAGAGGTACATGTTCGTATTTCTTCTCCACCATTTTTATGGCCATGCTATTTTGGAACGGATATACCGGAAAGAGAGCAATTAATTGCCTACAATCGTACTATCGAGGAGATTCGTCAGGTTATAGGTGCTGATTCCCTGGGATATCTTGGCATTGAAAGATTAGATGAGATGGTTGGTGGATTGCCTATTTGTAAGGGATGCTTTACTGGACAATATCCGATGGAACCACCGAAAGAAGATATTCGCGGCGAGTATTTTGACAAAGAAGTGGATATGGCAAAAAAATTAGAACGCAACTTATAGGAGGAAACCATGAGTACAGATCGTTATAGCAGTCCTTTATCGGAAAGATATGCAAGTAAGGAAATGCAGTATATTTTTTCTCAGGATATGAAATTCTCTACTTGGAGAAAACTTTGGATAGCCCTTGCTGAGACTGAGATGGAATTAGGACTTTCTCAGGATGGCAAGCCAGTCATCACTCAGGATATGATTGATGAGATGAAAGAACACATCTATGACATCAATTATGATGTTGCCAAGGCCAGAGAGGCAGAAGTTCGTCATGATGTAATGAGTCATGTCTATGCATATGGAAAGCTTTGTCCTAATGCGGCCGGAATTATTCATCTTGGAGCGACATCATGCTATGTTGGAGATAATACAGATATTATTATCATGCGTGAAGCTCTTTTGCTTGTTCGCAAAAAATTAGTCAATGTCATCGCTGAGTTGGCAAAATTTGCAGATGAGTACAAGGATTTGCCTACTCTTGCATTTACACATTTTCAACCTGCACAGCCAACTACTGTAGGAAAGCGTGCTACACTTTGGCTCAATGAGTTCGTCATGGACTTAGAAGACTTAGATTATGTGCTTTCTACACTAAAGCTTCTTGGCTCAAAAGGAACAACAGGAACTCAGGCCAGTTTCCTTGAACTCTTCCAGGGAGATCAAGAAACTATCGATAAAATTGATCCTATGATTGCAAAGAAGATGGGATTTGAAAAATGTTATCCAGTAAGTGGTCAGACCTATTCTAGAAAGGTTGACACCAGAGTGCTCAATATTTTAGCAGGAATTGCTGCATCCGCTCACAAGATGAGTAATGACATTCGTCTTCTTCAGCATCTAAAAGAAGTAGAAGAGCCATTTGAAAAGAGCCAGATTGGTTCTTCGGCTATGGCTTACAAGCGCAATCCGATGAGAAGTGAGCGTATTGCTTCTTTGTCCAGATATATTATTGTGGATGCCCTCAACCCTGCAATTACATCTGCCACCCAGTGGTTTGAAAGAACATTGGATGATTCTGCAAACAAGCGTCTTTCAGTTGCAGAAGGATTTTTGGCTTGTGATGGCGTTTTGGATCTATGCTTAAACGTAGTAGATGGACTTGTTGTTTATCCAAAGGTTATTGAAAAACGTCTCCGCAGTGAGTTGCCTTTTATGGCGACAGAAAATATTATGATGGATGCTGTAAAAAATGGCGGCAACCGTCAGGAACTTCATGAGATGATTCGCGTCATGTCTATGAAAGCAGGTAAAAATGTCAAGGTAGAAGGAAAAGATAACAATTTGTTAGAACTTATTGCTGAAAATGACGCATTCCCTATGGGACTTGAAGAGTTAGAAGCAACTATGCAGCCTGAAAAATATGTAGGTCGTGCGCCTCGTCAGGTAGAAAAATATCTTGAAGAGATAATTAAACCAATTTTAGATGATAACAAAGACTTACTTGGTATGACTGCAAGTATCAATGTATAATGAATTTTGCAAGAACTTGGCGTGCGATTATGCATGCCGAGTTCTTTTTTTGCCTTTTTATAAAAAATACTTATATATTTTGCAAGTTAAAATAATAATTTATGCATTGCACTTTACTCGGATAAAGTATATAATGCTACTAGATTTTGTTTTTATAGCAAAGAAAAAGAAGTTTTGAGGAGGAAGAACAATGGAGTTCAAGAGCAATTATTTGCAGAGCGTTTATGATGGACTTGAGAGCCGCAACGCTGAGCAGAAAGAATTTTTACAGGCAGTAGCTGAGGTTTTAGAATCATTAGAGCCAGTTGTAGCAGCCAATCCAGAATTGGAAAAATGGGGCATCATCGAGCGTATCGTTGAGCCAGAGCGTATTATCCAGTTCCGTGTTTCTTGGGTAGATGACAATGGCAAGGTTCAGGTAAACCGTGGATACAGAGTACAGTTTAACTCAGCAATTGGACCTTACAAGGGAGGTCTTAGACTTCACCCATCAGTTAACCTTTCTGTAATCAAATTCTTGGGATTTGAGCAGATTTTCAAGAACAGCTTGACAACACTTCCAATCGGTGGTGGTAAGGGTGGTTCTGATTTCGATCCTAAGGGCAAATCAGACATGGAAATCATGAGATTCTGCCAGGCATTCATGACAGAACTTTCAAAGCATATTGGAGCTGATACTGACGTTCCTGCTGGTGATATCGGCGTTGGCGGACGTGAGATTGGTTACATGTACGGACAGTACAAGAGACTTCGCAATGAGTTTACTGGTGTTCTTACAGGTAAGGGACTTACTTATGGCGGATCACTTGCTCGTACAGAAGCTACAGGATATGGACTTTGCTATTATACAGAGGAAGCATTAAAGAGCCTTCGTAACACTGATTTCAATGGCAAGACAGTTGCTGTTTCTGGTGCTGGTAACGTTGCAATCTATGCAATTCAGAAAGCTTATCAGTTAGGTGGAAAGCCTGTTACATGTTCAGATTCTACAGGTTGGATTTATGATCCAGAAGGAATCGATGTTGCACTTTTGAAAGAAGTAAAAGAAGTTAAAAGAGCTCGTCTTAGCGAGTATGCAGCTGCTCGTCCAAGCGCAGAATACCATGAAAAGAAGAATGGTGAGCACGGCGTTTGGTCTGTAAAATGTGATATCGCTCTTCCATGTGCTACACAGAACGAGTTAGATGCTAATGATGCAAAGATGCTTATCGACAATGGCGTTTTGGCTGTATGTGAAGGTGCTAACATGCCTTCAACTCCAGAAGCAGTAGAAGCATTCAAGAAGGCTGGCGTATTATTTGGACCTGCTAAGGCAGCAAACGCTGGTGGTGTTGCTACATCTGCACTTGAGATGAGCCAGAACTCTGAGAGATTACATTGGACATTTGAAGAAGTTGATGGTAAGCTTCAGGGAATCATGAAGGGTATTGTTCATAATTCTTTGGATGCAGCTGAAAAATATGGCCTTGCTGGCGACCTCGTTGCAGGTGCTAACATTGCCGGATTTGAAAAAGTTGCAGAGGCTATGATCGCACAGGGCATTGCTTACTAATTTAAGCTATGCTTGCAAAAACTCTAATTTCTAGAATTTGAACTTGTTGTAGAGTGACGCACTTCATTAAATTTTTTGAAAAAGCATCTTTTATTCTTAGAGGGAATAAATGGTGCTTTTTCTTTTAAGAATGTTTATTTACATTTGACAAACCAGTATTGATTTTCTATCATAAGATGTGAAATTTTTAAAAGAAAAGAGGAATGTTTTCTTATGAGTAAAGTTAGAACCAGATTTGCACCAAGTCCTACCGGACGTATGCATGTTGGAAACTTACGTACTGCATTATACGCTTATCTGATTGCAAAGCATGAGGGTGGCGATTTTATCCTTCGTATAGAGGATACCGACCAGGAACGTTATGTCGAGGGAGCAGTTGACATCATTTATCGTACCCTTGCTAATACAGGACTTATCCATGACGAGGGCCCTGATAAGGATGGCGGCGTTGGCCCTTATGTACAAAGTGAGCGTCAGGAAAAAGGCATTTATTTGGAATATGCTAAAAAGTTAATCGAAAAAGGTGAGGCATATTATTGTTTCTGTGACGCCGAAAGGCTTGAGAGCTTAAAACAGACAGTAGCTGGCAAAGAAATTACCATTTATGATAAGCATTGTCTGCATCTTTCACCAGAAGAAATCGAAGCAAATCTTGCTGCAGGCAAACCATATGTTATTCGTCAGAACAATCCAAAGACGGGAACAACCACATTTGAAGATGAGATTTACGGAGATATTACGGTTGATAATGCTGAACTTGATGATATGATTTTGATTAAATCTGATGGTTATCCTACTTACAATTTTGCCAATGTAGTAGATGATCATTTGATGGGAATTACTCACGTAGTTCGTGGAAATGAGTATTTGTCTTCTTCTCCAAAATATAATCGACTTTATGAGGCTTTTGGTTGGGATGTACCAGTTTACGTACATTGTCCTCTTATTACCAACGAGGAACATCAAAAACTCAGCAAACGTAGTGGTCATTCTTCTTATGAAGATTTGTTGGATCAGGGATATTTGACAGAGGCTATTATCAACTTTGTTGCTTTACTTGGTTGGAGCCCAGTGGACAATCAGGAGATCTTTTCATTAGAAGATTTGGTTAAAGTATTTGATTACCATCATATGAGCAAATCTCCAGCGGTATTTGATACTGTAAAGCTTCGCTGGATGAATGGTGAATACTTAAAAGCCATGGATTTTGATCGTTTCTACGATATGGCAAAGCCATATATAGAGGCAGTAATTACCAAGGATT